>JBIOGV010000085.1:0-12638 GCA_044448365.1 Chitinophagales bacterium | reverse complement strand
TTTGAATATTGTGAATATCCCAAATGGCCACCTGCTCCAAAATTATCGGTGATTCCACGCTCATAGCTTGCACCAAAACTTACACCTTTCCAAACCAATCCCCCGACTCCGATCCCTGCATTAATAACATTGCTTCCGATTTCGAATGCCTTTTGAGCAAATGTTACTGACAAAAAAGTCAGCAAAACTGCAATCATAAGAAATGATCTCTTTTTCATAATTAATATTTTAAACTAGAAAAGCTGAAATGAATGTCGATAAAAAAATATCACCAAAGAATGACGGCTGTCATCAAAAAGAGTGAGGAAAAGAGATGTTAATTAGCCCGTTATTTAAAATGAATAGAAGCTCCTCCAAAGAAATTTCTACCCGGAGCTACATTATAATACCTTCCGCCGGTTGCATTGATATCATTACCTAAACTATAAGTGACATTAAAAAGATTATCTCCGCCGATAAAAAGATCAAGCTGTGTTTTTTTATTCAACAATTTTTTCCAGCCCAATCTTTCTCCCAATAAATTATAGGAAGAAGCAAAATCAGAATTGGCATCATTTAGGGCAATTCGATCGCTATAGAAGTAAGTCAGGTTGGAATAGATACCTTGTTTGGTAACAATGTCAAAACCGGCAGCAACAGTATGCGGTGCAACGCTTGGTAATTGATTCCCTGAAAAATCCGTTGTGGATTGTTTAAACTGATCATAATTAAATTTATCCCAGGTATGGCTGATCCAGATTTCTGCACTCGCAATAAATGAATGCGACTTCTCAAAAAATTTATAACTGGCTTGTGATTCGATTCCTCTTTGTTTGGTAGAACCCGCATTGGTAAAATAATCCGCATTGCTTGAATCCTTTCTTGAAACGATCGCATTTTGTAAACGATAATAAAAAGCATTCACTTCAACATATAATTTTTGTTGTAGCCAGCTGCTTTTAAATCCTGCCTCATAGTCTATCCCGTGCTCAGCCTGCAGATCAGTACTGATAACAGTTGTTGATGGCAAGACTTCGGCAACTGACGGGGGGGAGAAACCTTTTGATACACTTCCATACAGCCAGAGATTCTCAATAATTTTTTTTGACAGGGCAATCCTGGGAGCTATTTCATTATTGAATTTTCTGTTTACCGGTGTGAAATTGGGGACAGAGATCCTGTTAATATAAATTGAGGTCTGGTTGGTACTGGCTCCTGCCGTAACATCCCAGTCTTTTGGCAATTGAATATCTGCCTGTGCAAATACTGAAAAATCAGTTGGACGAATATTATCATTGGTCATGATGTTTCCAGCCTTACCATAATTATTTACATAATCTCTTGTATTGAAATAACCCTGTTGAAATTCACTTCCAAAAACTATTTGTAATGAAGACTGGTTTAACCGACGGTTCCATTTAAATACAGTTCTTGCTCCCCATTGTGGCTCCTTTCTTGTTTCATAATTTCTGAATGTGGGGTTGGTAAGATCTGTAAAATCTCCATAGAAAGTTGTGGTATTGTCAAACCTGTCAGAAAACCTGTAATTATTTGTTACACCTGCTAAAACTGTTTTCTGAAAAATAGCTGCTTTGATGCTGTCCGCACTTTGAAAGGCTCCGGCTTTTGGCCTTGCTGCACGTGGGTTAGCGAGATATTCAGCCTTTGTCAGTGCGCCCGGAGTTTGATAATACAAGTCGCCATATAAAATAGAAAATTTTATTTCTTCATTTTTGCCTTTAACGAGTTTCATTTGCCAGTTCGCCACTTCACGATACATAGAAGTATGATGCCGGTAACCTGCACTGTTTTGATGGGAATAAGTCAATGTATTTTGGAAATTATCTTTTCCAACTCTCAATTGAAGATCGGTATTCAGCAAACCATAGCTGCCACCCAAAGCGGTTGCATCAAAACCATGCTGCCATATGGCAGGCTGGCTATGAATTAAAACTACACCGCCTGTTCCTCCACCATATAAACTTCCCCCGGGTCCTTTGATCACTTCGATAGAATTAAAATTGTAATAGCTCAACTGGTTGAGATAGGTATTGCCACCTGCATCGGTAAAAGGAATATCATCCCAATAAATTTTTACGTTTCTGACACCGAAAGGTGATCTTAATGTGCTGCCGCGGATGTTTAACCGATAACTGCCTGGCGAACGTTCCTCCATTCTTACTCCGGGTGTACTGTTCAGTACAGGTAAAATGTTGGTATTGTTGTATCGTTCAAGCTGAGATGGATTGACAATATTAATTGCAGCAGAAGTTTGTTCCAGTTGCTTGTTTTGCAGGTACGCTTTTACAACAATTTCGCTTAGGTTTTTTGAAGTGTCGGAATTTCCTTGCTGGGAGTATGAAAAAAAAGAAGTAAAAAAACAAACTATACAGAGTAAAGTTTTGTTCATGGCATTGGTTTCAAGAACTAAGTTAGAACGTTTTTCCTATCTTCAAAGTATGAGTTTGAAGAATAAATTAGGCCCCTTTGATTTTACGATGATCGTTATCGGTCTTGTGATCGGCATGGGTATTTTTCGAACTGCAAAAGATGCAGCGGGTGCAGCAATAAATCCCACCATTTATTTCGGGGCATGGATTGTTGGAGGGTTCGTTGCTTTGTGCGGTGCGCTCACGTATGCGGAGATTGGTTCGAGGTACCCGGTCACCGGTGGTTATTACAAAGTTTTTTCATACGCCTATCATCCTTCGATTGCATTTGGGTTAAACTCAAGTATCCTGATTTCAAATGCAGCGTCTGTTTCAGGAGTAGCCCTGATTGGTGCGGGTTATATTACAAAGGTTTTTTTTGGCGATGCAGGCACTGATGTTGTAAAAGTATTGATCGCCATAGCGGCGATCTTTATTTTTTATGGGGTGAATTTGCTGGGGCTTAAAATGAGCGCAAAAACTCAAAGTATTTTAATGCTGATAAAAATTGGAATGATCTTGTTATTGATAGCAGCACTTTTTTTTCCAGCGGCTTACAATAATAATTCTTCTGCCACGATCGCCAATGAAGCCATTAGCTGGAAAAACTGGATCAGGTCGTTTGGAATTACCCTGATTGCTGTTTCATTTACATACGGAGGCTACCAGCAGACAATTAATTTCGGGAGAGAAGTAGATAAGGCAAACAAAAATATTCCCCGCTCTATTTTTATCGGGATCGCAGTTATTATTATTCTCTACCTTACGGTGAACATTGCTTATTATAAAATTGTTGGCTTCAACAATATGAAAACTACGGGCGAGATCGCCTCAGTAGTAGTTGGAAAAATGTTCGGAGCAGCCGGGGCCAATTTTTTTTCAGGACTTCTTTTTCTTTCGGTGCTGGCGTACGTAAATGTTTCATTGATGAGTAACCCCAGGGTGGTTTATGCAATGAGTGAAGACGGGGTCTTCCCTAAACTATTTCAAAGAAAAAATGAAAAAAGAGACGTTCTCACGGTTTCTCTTACCGTTTTTTCTATTGTCTGTATCATTGTTTTGTTCTTTGCAGATACCTTTGAAAAAATCCTTAGTTTTTCCATTTTCCTGGATTCATTTGGAATGGCAACTTCCGCAGGTACTATTTTTATTTTACGTAAACGAACAAGGGAATTAGACAATACGGGCATTTATAAAATGAAATTGTTCCCGCTGCAGCCGGTTATTTTTATTGTTGCCTATGTTTTTGTTTGTACCAGCATCATATTTAATACGCCCTTCATAGCCTTAACGGGAGCCAGTGTATTGCTGGGCTTTACACTCATTTATTTTATTATTCGGTTTTTTTCCAAAAAAAATCATCATGTCATTTCAAAATCAAAATGATCTTTCATTTATATTAAATGAATTGGGAGAGGAAAGAGAAAACTATTTCAACGCTATTTCAGCCCCGATCATTCAAACCAGCAATTTTGCTTTTAAAACAGTTGATGCCCTAAGCAAAGCCCTGGAAGATGAAATGAATGGTTATTTATACAGCCGTGGTTTAAATCCAACAGTTGAAATATTAAGAAAAAAACTGGCGGCTCTTGATGCTGCGGAGGATTGCCTGGTCTTTAATAGTGGCGCTTCGGCAATTTTTGCCGGCATTTTGGCCAATGTAAAATCCGGGGATCATATTGTTTCAGTGAAAGGCCCCTACACATGGGCGCAGCGGATGTTTGATGTGATTCTTCCCCGGTTCAATGTAAGCACTACATATATTGACGGAACAAAAATTGAAAATTGGGAAAAAGCTACCCGGCAAAATACATGTTTGTATTATCTTGAATCACCCAATAGCTGGGATTTTGCTTTGCAGGATATAAAAGGGGTAGCCTTTCTCGCGAAAACAAAAAATATCATCACAATCATTGACAATAGTTATTGCACGCCAATCTACCAGAAGCCCATTGAAATGGGTATCGATCTTGCTTTGCAAACTGCTACTAAATACATCGGCGGGCATAGTGATACTTTGGGTGGTGTACTTAGCGGCTCGCATAGCAGGATAAAAAAAATATTCGATAGCGAATACCTGAATATTGGAAGTGGCATTCAACCTTTTAATGCATGGCTCCTGATCCGGGGGCTACGAACATTGCCCTCAAGACTTGACCGGATCACCAAAACAACAAATGAGGTTATAAAATTTCTAAAACAACATTCAAGGGTGGAACGGGTAATTTTTCCCATGGATAGTTCTTTTCCTCAATATGAATTGGCAAAAAAACAAATGAAAGGCGCTTGTGGATTGTTTACGTTTGTTTTGATGGCAAAAGGCCGGGACGAAATAGTAAAATTCTGCGAGTCGCTGAAACACATTATGATGGCTGTAAGCTGGGGTGGGCATGAAAGCCTTGTAATTCCCAAATGCACGGGCATAAAAAACCAGGATTTTGACCCGAAAAACCCTGAACACCGTTATATACGAATGTATGTTGGACTGGAAGATTCTGACTATTTAATTACTGACCTCTCAGGGGCCTTGATTAAATAAATTTTAAAAAAATCCCCGTCTGTCAATTATCAGTTTTTCTGCAACTCATTTCTTTTATTTTTGCCGGAATTATGAATCGACTAATTATTTTTTTGACTTTATCAGGGATAAGTTTCTTTTCTTTCGGACAAGAGAAATGGGACCTGCGGAAATGTGTGGATTATGCACTGAAAAATAATATCACAGTAAGACAAGCTGACCTGCAACAAAAATTTGCCGGCCTCGATCTACAACAAAGTAAATGGAATGAATTGCCTGGAGCGAACTTTGGCGCAAACTCAGGCTATAGTGCAGGCCGTAACCAGGATCCTACCAGTTTTAGTTTGATCACTACGGGGTATTTATTCAGTAGTTATTCCCTGCAGGCAAGTCTTGACCTGTTTAACTGGTTTTCAAAAAAAAATAATATCGCTGTAAAGGATTTAAATGTTAAAGCTTACCGTGCCGGTTTTGAAAAGGCAAAGAATGATGTGGCTTTAAATGTGGCATTAGCTTATTTGCAGGTCTTACTCACCAAAGAACAGGTAGGCATTGCAAGAATTCAATTGGATCAAACCTCTTCGCAGGTGGAAAGTGTAAAAAAGCAGGTTAAAGCAGGAACTCTTCCTGAACTAAACCAGGTTCAGTTGGAATCACAGTTTGCGACTGATAGCTCCAATCTTGTTACAGCACAATCATCGGTCAATCAATATTTGCTTCAGTTAGAAGTGTTGCTTAACCTTGATCCGGCCTCACCATTTGATGTTCAGTCTCCAACTGTAGACGTGATTCCCGTTGAAAATATTGCTGATCTTCAGCCTGAATATGTGTATGGACTTGCTAAAGTAAATATGCCGCAACAACAGGTGGATGTGTTTAACGTGCAGGCAGCACAGATGTCAGTAAAAGTTGCAAAGGCGCAGATGAATCCGACCTTTTCTTTGTTTGGGAGCTTGGGAGCATCTTATAATAATAAATCTCAGCAAGCAATTTCGAAAGTGCAAGTGAGCCCGGCAATAGGAAAGGTATCGATCAGCGGGACGGATTACAGCGTTTTTCCTTTATCTCCCTATGATGTATTTACTTATGGAAATATTCCATATTTCGATCAAATCAATCAAAACTTCAGGCAATCAATTGGACTTAACCTAAGTGTTCCGATATCAAATGCTGGAAGCCTCAGGGCCGGATGGCTGAGGTCTAAATTGACCCTGGAACAGGTTGAGTTAACGAAAGAACAAAACAGCCAGAGTTTAAAACAAGATATTTATAAAGCGTATAGCGATGCTACGGCCGCGTTGGAAAAATTCAGCGCCAATAGAAAGGCAGTGGAAGCATCACAAAAAGCATATGATTTTGCAAAAAAGAGATTTGATGTAGGGCTGTTATCAACCTTTGATCTGTTAACTACCCAGAATACATTGCTACAGGCAAAAACAAATCTTTTATATGCCCAGTATGATTATGTATTTAAAATAAAATTACTTGAGTTTTATAAGGGACAGGGGTTGACATTATAGATTATTTTTTTAGGTGACGATGATGATAAGACAAAAAAAATTTTTAACAAAACCTCCCGCCGGCTGGCGGGGATGGGGGTATTATGAACAAAACAGTTAAATGGATTCTAATTGTACTTGGCATCCTGATCGCTGTGCTGATTGTGGGCAAACTGATCGCAGGCAATGGAGACACAGGTGTAAAGGTATCTACAGAGAAAGCCACAAAGCGTATGATCATTGAAACAGTGAATGCAAGTGGAAAGGTGTATCCTGAGGTGGAAGTAAAGATCAGCCCGGATATTTCCGGTCAAATAACTGAGCTTGATGTACAGGAAGGTGACAGTGTTAAGAAAGGCCAGGTGCTTGCCCGTATTTATGCAGATATTTATGCCACGCAACGTGACCAGGCTGCGGCGGCGGTAAATCAGCAACAGGCAATGACTGCAAACAGCCAATCGCAATTGGATGCATTAAAAGCTACAATGGACCAGGCGAAACGCACCTACGAAAGACAGAAACAATTGCTGGATGATAAGGTGATATCGAAAGCAGAATTCGAACAGGCTGAAAGCGCTTACCTGTCTGCGAAGGCGAATTATAATGCGGCCGAGGAAGCTATCCGGGGCAACCAGGCCAGTGTAGTGAGTGCACAGGCAAATTTGCAAAAAGCGAATAAGGATCTAAGCAGGACTACCCTAACATCGCCCATGGATGGAGTTATTTCATCTCTTTCAGTAAAAAGTGGCGAACGCGTTGCCGGGAATAGTTTTGCGTTAGGTACAGAGATGATGAGAGTGGCCGATATGACTGTGATAGAAGTAAGGGTAGATGTAGGTGAAAATGATATTGTAAAAGTAAATATTGGTGACAGCGCCGATGTGGAAGTGGATGCTTATAATAATCGAAAGTTCAAAGGAGTAGTAACCCAGATCGCAGCCAGCACTGCGTCGTCTGCTACTTCGGTGGCTGCTTCTTCGAATGAAGTAACTAACTATGAAGTTCGTATTCGGCTTGATCCTAATTCATATAAAGATCTGGCCGATCCAAAAAATCCAAGAAAGTTTATTTTTCGCCCGGGAATGAATGCAAGCGCCGACATAAAAACGAAAAGACATGATGATGTTCTTTCTGTTCCCATTAATGCTGTGGCAGCGAGAGTAAAAGGAAGTGATAAGAGTATTGAGGATAAAAAGAAAGAAGACAAGAAAAATAAACCCAAACAGGATGACCAGGATAATTCAGATAACACTGCAACGGTAAACAGTGATGAATTGGAAGAAGTAGTTTTTATTATGCAAAAAGACGGCAAGGTAAAAAAGACAATTGTAAAAACAGGGATACAGGATATTAACTACATTGAAATACTCAGTGGCCTAAATGCCGGTGATGAAGTCGTGACCGGTCCTTATAATGCAGTAAGTAAAACACTAAAGGATGGAAATAAAGTAAAAGTGGTACCTAAGGATAAGTTGTTTGAAAAATAGAACCATGATTTCCGGAATTAAGAACGATTAAAGGTGATAAATAAGAGTCGGATTTTCCGGCTCTTTTATTTTAGAAACAATTAGAGAAACTCTTTCTTAATTTTATTTCCTCATAATCCTCTTTAACCAAGAAAATCGTGGTTCTATGTTTGGTATCATTGGCAGTGGCAGCTGGGCAACAGCATTGGCAAAGATCTTAACCGATAATGGACATCATATTAATTGGTGGATACGAAACGCTGACACGATTGCTCAAATTCAAAAAAGAAAACACAATCCGCATTACCTGAGCTCTGTTTATTTTAATACTTCCCTGCTTTCTCTAGAAAATAATTTGGAAAAAGTAATCTCCGATTCTGATGTTGTTATCATTGCTGTTCCTTCGGCATTTATTGAAGAAACATTGATAAAACTAAAAACAGAAATTTTTAAAAATAAAAAGATAGTCTCTGCAATCAAAGGGATCATGCCAAAACAAAATGTTTTGCTGAATGCCTGGCTGCTTCAACAATTTAACGTTTCACTCGAAGATTATTTTGTTATTCTTGGCCCCTGCCACGCTGAAGAGGTAGCGGCTGAAAAACTTTCTTATCTCACTATTTCCGGCATTGATGTAACCCGGGCAACAGAAATCGCATCTAATTTCAGAACGGAGTACATTAATACCATCGTTAACCATGATATTTTGGGTGTTCAGTATGCGGCAGTGTTGAAAAACATATATGCATTGGGTGCGGGCATTGCACATGGTCTTGAATATGGGGACAATTTTTTGAGTGTTTATATCGCAAACAGTGCTGATGAAATGGCCGGGTTTCTTCTGAAAGTTGGTATCGAACATATTGTAGTGGGCGAGCATGAAGAAGAGGATCCGGTTACACATCGTAAAGCACCAAACTATGCGGCTTCCGTGTATCTCGGAGATCTGTTGGTTACCTGTTATTCTTTATACAGCCGTAACCGTACGTTTGGAAATATGATCGGCAAAGGGTATTCGGTAAAAACGGCTCAATTGGAAATGAGCATGGTTGCCGAAGGATACAACGCCGCAAAATGTATTTATGAAATTAACAAAGAAATTAAGGTGGATATGCCTATCGCCGGAACTGTTTATAAAATTCTTTGGGAAAATGTTAAACCTGTTGATGGCTTTAAACAAATAGAAGAAGTACTCGTCTGAAAATTAGAAACATGAAAAATGATACCGATCTCATATAACGGCTTTGGACCTACAGCAATATTGCTGATGTTGATTTGTTTAATGGTATCCCAGGGATATAAATATTATAAGCACAGAAAGGCTATTCATAAAAAAGTGGTTGAATAATGTTTACAAGCCATTATGCTCCAACAAAACCCCGGTCGTTTAAGGTGAATTCTCCGTGGGTTTCTTATTTCCCCCGGTTCTTGCTATCTGTTGGTTGGCCAGTTACAAATAGGTCAGCAGCAATTCCATCAGCCAATAGTTTTCCTTGCCTTGTCAGCTTTAAATGATTTTGATCTTCAATCATCAGACCTCTTTCGATAAATTTCTTACTCATAACCTGTAACTCATCCCGGTAGTTATTTGGAATCGTAATGTCTTTAACATGATTCAGATCTAAACCTTCCGTTGTTCTCAGTGAGGTCATGATATATTCATTTAGTTTCTGAGCGGGAGTAAGAATTTCCTTTTCGAAGGGAACAATTCCTTTTTTAACTGAATCAATATAAATATTATTATTCGACACATTCCATTGCCTGCTTATCCGATCGAAGGAATGTGCGGAAGGCCCGATCCCGAGATATTTTTTTCTCCGGCCACCAGCTTTTGCTGACCAGTATGAAGAATTATGCCTGCTTCTAAAACCCGGTTTTGCAAAATTGGATATTTCGTAATGCTCATATCCTGAGGCCTCCATCCAATGCATTAACAGTAAAAATTGCTCAGATTGTTTGTCAGGATTTATATCACTTATCGCCTTTTCGCTGATCTTTCTATAAAGAGGAGTTCCGGTTTCTACGGTCAGCGCATAACACGATAAATGAGGAATATTATAAGCAATGGCTTCATTAACGTTCTTTTTCCATTTTTCATTTGTCAGCGTTGATGTACCATAAATGAGATCAACAGTGATATTGTCAAAATATTTTATTGCTGATCGCAAACTTCTATGTGCCTGTTCTGAACTATGAACTCTATTCATCCATATAAGGTCACCCTCAAAAAAAGACTGGATGCCGATGCTGATCCGGTTAATACCGGCTTTCTTCCATTGTTTTAATGTATCATCTGTAATATCATCCGGATTCGCTTCCAGGGTTACTTCAGCACCTGGATTTACTTTGAAAGTTGAAACTATCTTTTCAAGAATTGAATTTATTTGAGAAAGATCCAATAAACTGGGAGTGCCACCGCCCAAATAGATTGTCTCTATAGTTTCAGTTCCTAAATAATTCCTTCTCAATTCTATTTCACCCAATAAAGCTTCAACCAGTTCGTTTTTACGACGTAAGGATGTCGTAAAATGAAAATTGCAATACGAACAAGCCTGTTTACAAAATGGAATATGAATATAGATCCCTGCCAAATGAATTAAAAATTAAATCGCGTTATCAATAATTTTAGGTACTAATTGCGAATGACAAAATTAAGAAAGCTAATATCACCATTTGTTTTTCTATTGAGTTTTACATTTCTCACCTTATTTGCGCCTGCCCAAACCAGGTATGAATTGAATATCAGGGCCATTGATAAAGATTCAGGCTTTCTAAATACGCTCGGTTTGCAAAATAGTTTTGGCACAAGGGGTGGTTGCGTTGAATACGTTAACAAAATCCCTTCCATCCTGCAATCCAAAGGATATGTGTCTGCCTCGCTGGATAGTTTGCAATATGATTCAACATTCGCCCAACTGGTTCTTTTCTTGGGAGAATCTTATCATTGGGCAAAAATTAATACGAATCATGTAGATCCCTCCTTATTAAATGCTGTAGGCTGGCGCGAAAAAATCTTTCCTGAAAAGCCAATGGATTTTACGCAACTTCAAAACTGGCAGGAAAAAATTTTAAACTATCTTGAGAGTAACGGTCATCCCTTTGCAAAAGTGTATCTTGATAGTTTGCAAATTTTGGATGACAATAAAGTGTTTGGGCAATTAGAGGTGGCGGAAGGGCCGTTGTACAAGATCGATAGTATAAGAGTATTTGGAAATGTGAAAGTGTCAGCCAATTTTCTCCAGCATTACCTGGAAATTTCCAACGGCGCAACATACAATCAACAAAAGCTTCAGCTCATTTCAAAAAAAATAATGGAGTTAAGTTATGTGCAGGAAGAAAAGCCTTCGGATATTTCAATGCTGCCCACAGGATCTGTTTTGAATCTGTATCTGAAACCTAAACGAAGCAGCCAGGTAAACGTTTTATTCGGTTTTTTACCCAATAGTGATCAGCTTGCCAGCAATAAGCTCCTGATCACCGGGGAAGGCAATCTTAATTTGAAAAATGCCCTGGGAGATGGTGAAACGATTGGGCTTAATTTTCAAAAACTCCAGGTCAGGTCAGAACGGCTGAATCTTTTGTATCAGCATCCTTATCTTTTCAATTCTCCCATAGGGCTCGACTTTGCTTTTGATATGTACCGAAGCGATAGTGTTTATTTGAATGTAAATTTACAATTCGGTGCCAGTTATATTTTTTCATCTACAAGATCCGGTAAACTTTATATTCAGCATTTTCAGACTATTGCCAGCGGAATCAATACAGCTTATGTTTTGCAAAATCATCGTTTACCCGACGAGGCTGATGTCAGTTCTTTTAATGTAGGCACCGATTACAGTATCAACACAACGGATTATAACCGAAACCCAAGAAGGGGAAATGAATTTATTATTTCGACTACCGTGGGAACTAAAAAGATCAAAATGAATAACCAGGTCACCGCTCTCCAGGATCCGAATGACCCTTCGTTTGACTTTAAGACATTATATGATACCGTAAAACTGAATACGTATCAATTCAGGATAAGGACAACCGCAGCAAAATATTTTCCAGTGGGTAAGCAGGGGACTATAAAGACTGCAATAAACGGGGGAATTTTTCAAAGTGCAAATATTTTTAAAAATGAATTGTTCCAGATAGGAGGTTTTAAAATATTAAGGGGTTTTGACGAGGAAAGTCAATACTTGTCTAAATATATTATCGGTACATTGGAATATCACTATCTTATTTCACAAAATTCATATTTCTATACATTGATGGATGGTGGCTGGGGCAGGAACAGCAGCCAGAACGTAAATGCAGCCCATACTTACCTGAGTGCGGGCCTGGGGCTGGCATTTGAAACAAAGATTGGAATTTTTAACCTGGCCTGGGCCGTTGGCCAGAGAAATGATGTTCCATTTAATCTTAGGCAATCCAAAATACACTTTGGCTTTGTAAATTATTTCTGAGAAATGAAGAGATTCTTTTTGCTTACGATCAAGCTTGAATAATTTTGCGGCACAATCTAAATCTGCGTGGTTCGATTCATTCTCTTATTATTGCTTCAATTTATATTTACAGGATCTATTCTTGCTCAAAATGATACCTCTTCAAAACCTGTTGATTCATTGCACCGGGTAAGAAGCGATCATCCATCAGCAGATTCTTTGATTCATAAAACTACCGGCTCATTTACTGATTCTGTTTCTGTAAAAAAAACAGATTCTTTGCAGAAAGATTCCATAGTAAAACGATCTTTAAAAGA
>JBIOGV010000084.1:0-12710 GCA_044448365.1 Chitinophagales bacterium | reverse complement strand
TATGATTCGATCAATGATGGCACCGGCATGACCGTTTTTCATTGCATCCGGTTTTATCATTGTAAATGTTTGATCACTCATAATCTTTTTTTTGCGCCGCAAATGTATAAGAAAGTTTGGAGCCGGGAATGAATTGTTTTTTGGGAAAGAGATTTTATAGCAAATTCATTTGTATTTACATTTGCCGTCCATTTGACTCCTTAGCTCAGCTGGTAGAGCAACAGACTCTTAATCTGTGGGCCCAGGGTTCGATCCCCTGAGGGGTCACAAATTCAGTAAATATTAGGATCCCGCCATTGGGTGGGGAGTCCCTGCATGGTTAGTTTTAAATTGATAACAATTTTTGTGCTTTTTTAAGCACATTTTTTATTGCCGTAAGTTTTAAACGATTTTTTGTCAGTGGGGATTTGAAAAAAAAAGCCGGGGATCTTTTTAGTGCCACCGGGACACCACCTGTTAGACAAAGCTAACAGGCGGGTCGGATTGTTTAATTTTTTCAATGGATCTGGACTCGGCGGCTGTTAAGTCAATTTTTGGCGTTAAACCTAAATTGTTTTCCATTGGATTGGATGTTCTCAGGACGTTGGATCTAAACTGCTTTTCAAGGGATATGGTTCGGTTTCTCGGGTTGGATGGTTTTCGCAGGATTGGTTTTGGTTCTCATTTCCTAAAAAGGAAGAAGTTGATCGATATTGGATTTTTGTTTTTGGTTTTTCAGGGATTTGGATAAATTCTTAGGACGGTTTTTTGGACATTGGACAGATTGATGCTATATCAATCAACTTCTGGTACAAAAGTATATACGCATTGTTAAATTGTATAGAGCAGAATTGCTCTATTTTATCATGTCGGTATTTACCACATTAAACGTAAAACGGCTAAATTTTGAAAAGCAAAATCACTAAAATTATTTTAGTAGATCTACTAGATCCCGTTTAATTTCCGAATGCAACAAGTATCGCAACGCTATTTACCGAGTGCCTGTATAACATCATATTTAGTAACGATGTGAAAGTTGCCGGCTTCGTCTTTTGCCAGCACAGCTCCATTTTCTTTATTAATAAGTGAGCTTAATTTTTCAACAGGTGTGTCAAAGTCAACGATGGGGTATGAAGGTTCAATAACAGACTCAATTTTTGAATTCTTTATTTCAGGATTATCAAATATTTTTTGAAATAAACCGCTTTCACTGATTGCACCTACCGGTCCGTTGCCATTCATCACAGGTATATGTTCAATGTCAAATTTCTTCATTAACTCCACGGCTTCCAGCACCGTTTGCCCGGGTTCAACCGACACTAATTTTTTTGCACCTCTTGCACTAATGATGTCTTTAAATGTTTTTACATCTAGAAACCCTCTTTCGATCATCCATTGATCATTATAAATTTTTGCTACGTACCTGCTGCCGTGATCATGAAAAATGCAAACAACCAGGTCATCTTTTTTTAGTTTGTTTTTTAATTGCATTAATCCCTGCAAACAACTTCCTGCACTGTAACCGCAAAACATCCCTTCTTCTTTTGCCAGTCGTCTTGCCATTACAGCCCCGGCTTTATCGGTCACTTGTTCAAAATGATCGATCACACTCATATCATAATTCTTCGGCACAAAATCTTCACCAAAACCTTCACTTATGTAGGGATGCACCTCGTTCATATCCACTTCACCTGTTCGAAAATATTTTGTGAGTAATGAACCGTACACATCGACGGCCCAAACCTTGATATTCGGGTTTTTTTCCTTCAGGAACATAGCCACACCTGTAATAGTTCCGCCAGTGCCGGCAGTGCATACCAGATGAGTTATTTTTCCGTCGGTTTGCTTCCAGATCTCGGGACCTGTTGTTTCATAATGAGCCAGCCGGTTTGCCAGGTTGTCGTATTGATTACATAGATATGAATTAGGAATTTCTTTTTCCAAACGCTTTGCAACTGAATAATAACTTCTCGGATCTTCCGGTTCTACGTTTGTAGGGCATACGATCACTTCAGCACCAAGGGCCTTTAATATATCCGCTTTTTCTTTTGATTGCTTATCCGTTGTTGTAAAAATGCATTTATATCCTTTCACTACAGCAGTCAATGCAAGCCCCATTCCTGTATTCCCACTCGTACATTCAATGATCGTTCCGCCCGGTTTTAATTTGCCTTCTTTCTCTGCCATATCAACCATCTTCAGTGCCATACGGTCCTTTATAGAATTCCCGGGATTAAAATATTCGACCTTCGCCAATATAGTGCAGGGAAAATCCTTCGTAACCTTATTGAGCCTGATCAATGGAGTATTTCCAATTGTTTCAAGGATGTTATTCTTAATATCCATAACGTTCTTTATGACTGTAAAGTTAAGAATTTGGGGGCCAGCTTCTGTTTCTCTGTTGAGCTTTGGTTGCCACGCTCGCTTGTACTTCCTGATCGCTATTCAGCATCTTGTCGCGCATATATAAAAAAAATCCCGCCATGCGGCGGGACTTACCGGACCTGATGATAAAAATCATCAAGCATTTTATATAAATTTCCCTCTCCACTTATGGAGAGGGTTTAGGGCTGAGGTTACGCTTCTTTATGAATTTTCTTCTTTTTAGACTCCAGGAATCTGTCGAGCAACATTAACCCAAGCACCACATTGATCATCATGAAAACATTTACATAGGTATTATTGAAAAACTTACTGAAATCAACTTTACTGATATCCACAGGTAAATTATTGTCCCCTTTGGCACCCCAATCCACCTGTCCGAAGCCATATATTAAAAATCCAATGATAAGTGCAACGAAGAAAAACCCAATACCCAGGATGATTTTATTATTAATATAGCTTTTTGTGGCAGGAGCAATCTGATATTTAGCAATTCCCTCCATGACATTTTTTGTAAATCGCAAAGAAGGTTCTTCCAGTGTAGAAGATTGTACCAATTGATGAAGTTCCAGGAGTTCATGATATTTTTCCTTCCATTGCTGGTTAGTTTCCAGCAATTTTTCAATGGCCGATCTTTCATCAGGGGAGCCGTATCCATCAATATACTCCCATAACCTGGTATCTGTGCCTCCATCCCCTAAAGAGGTGTTTACATTTTCTTTCATATCGGGTAATTTATTATTGAACAATTTTTATTCATTATTTTAAATTTCATTTTCATTCCAAAATTCATAATATCTCCGGTCCAGTTTTAAGAGACAGGCCCTAAAGATCCCTTACTTCTTCTGCAAAATATTTTTCCATTTTTTCCTTTAATCTTGTTCTTGCCCTGTGCAATCGAACTTTTGCAGTATTCACTTCAAGCCTGAGTATCCGGCCAATCTCTTCTAAACTTTGTTCGTTCTTATAAAACAAAGTTATGATCTGCGCATCATCCGGGTTCAGCATGGCAATAGCCTCGTTCACCATATTCTGCCTCGATTTTTGTTCCACCAGGTTGGCTCTCAGCCCTGAATCCTGGCTATCGGCTACCTCAAAGGTCTTTTCATCATCCAAAGAACGAACATCCAATTTTTTCTTTCTTAAGAAAGTAATACAGGTTGTATTGACAATTGTATAAAGCCACGTACTGAACTTTGCCGTTCCTTTAAAATCTGCCAAAGAGCGATAAGCCTTTATAAATATGTCCTGCGCTACTTCCTCTGCGTCTTCCCTGTTTTTGGTAAAGCGGAGTGTAAGTGTGAAAACATACGATTTATACCGCTCGACCAATTGAGAATAAACATTGTAGTCACCTTTCAGCACCAGGCTGATGATCTCAGTATCTGACGGTCCGGTTGACATTCTATATTATAAGACTAACCATTCGGGTTTGTGGTTACATAACTAAGGTACAAGGTAAAAGGGAGAAGATCGATGACGCAAGGCAGAGTTTTTGTACTTATTGTAACCTGCTTAAACAACCCGTAGTCTAAGTTATTGTAAAATGATTCAATAAAAGTTCTTTAAAACTGTAACCTGATTTAATTTATAGTAGTCAAAGAACAAAACGAACAAAATTCTTAATAATAAAACTTATTTTATGGGCGGCGAATTTTTAATTCCAATTGTCATGTTTGCGGGTGGTTTTGCCATGGTATTCGGCATTGTATATCTGAAAACCCGCCAAAACCTGGCCATGATTGAAAAAGGTATGAATCCAAAAGAACAGGTCAAAAGATCAGCCCCGGGCTATCTTAAATGGGGTATGCTGCTGATCGGATCAGGCATAGGGTTATTGCTGGCTTTCCTGGTAGATACTTTAATGATCCCTCGTGAAGTTGAACCTGTTGCAGTATATTTTTCCCTGATTGCCATAGGCGGAGGTCTTGGCCTCGTGGCTTCTTACAGGATAGACAAGAAAGAATTGGAAAAGGCTAATGGCCAATAAACCCGGAAACTTTTTGCTTTGGCAATGGAAAACTTAAAACTGATGGGATCAGCAAAATCTTCCCGGCTTGAAAAAAGCGGAGAGATTTTGTTTAATTACAGCCCCTTAATTATTTCCGTTTCGGGGAGCAAATAGAAAAACGGTTACTTTATAATTTGATTATTTGTTTAAGACCTCAATGGCTTTTTTTACAGCATCATCAGTCATATTGATCACTTCGTAGAATCCTTCGTTTCTCCATTTATATCGTGCGAGATAAGCTTTGAGTCTTTCTTTAATTCCCTGCTGATCTTTTGCCGGAATATTTTTCAGATAGATCGAATCTTTCAATGCATAATTTTCCAATTGGTTCCAGGCATCATTGATGTCAGGAAAACGCTGTGCAAAATCAACCGCTGATTTGTATTGATTGAATTCCGAAGTATTGCTTACATAATAATTATAAACAAAATTATTGAATGTCGTTTCGAGGTATAACTGGGTTACATTTTTTTGTATATCATTGGTATCAATAGGTACGAATACATCCGGCATGATACCGCCGCCGCCATATACCGGCTTGTGTTCAATAAAGGTTTTGTAAACCTGTCCTTTATTTATTTTGTTTGAGTCAGCATATAGCAATTCACCATTTTTGTAACGCTGCCAGATATCCTCCATATACACTTTTTTCCCTTTTTCATAAGAACGCTGGATACTTCGGCCCACGGGTGTATAGTATCTTGCTACGGTTAGCCTTATAGCTGAGCCATCACTTAATTCATATTGTTCCTGCACCAGCCCTTTGCCAAACGTCCTTCTTCCCACTATTGTGGCCCTGTCCCAATCCTGCAAGGCGCCTGAAAGAATTTCACTGGCGCTAGCAGAAAGTTCGTCAACAAGCACTACCAGTTTTCCTGTTTCAAAAACACCGGGACGTTTTGCGGTGTATTCTCTTTTCGGAGTATTCGTACCTTCCGTATACACAATGAGTTTGTTGTCATCCAGAAATTCATCTGCTATTTGAACAGCTTCATCCATCAGGCCCCCTCCATTTCCCCTGAGATCGAGAATTAATTTTTTTAATCCCTGTTTTTTCAGATTCTCCATTCCTTCCATAAATTCTGCATATGTATTCTCTGAAAATTTATTCAGTTTGATGTAGCCGGTACTTTTATCGATCATGTATGCGGCATCAAGAGAAGGAACGGGAATTCTTCCTCTTATAATTGAAACAGTCATGGGATGGTTATTCCGGAGTATGGTTAAATGAACCTGGCTGTTAAGAGGGCCCCGAACTAATTTTTTCACTTCATCACTCGAAACTTTTTTTCCTACAATTGATTGATCATCCACTTTTAAAATACGATCAGCCACCTGCAGACCTGCTTTATCACTCGGGCCGCCCGGCAGCACGTAAAGAACATGAACCGTATCATAAAAAAAGTTGAATTCAACACCGATACCTTCAAAATTTCCTTCAATATCTTCATTAACTTCTTTCAGGCTGCTCGCAGGAATATATAACGAATGAGGGTCAAGCCCATTCATCACTTGCTGGATAGCCCCTTCTTCAAGTGTATCTATATGAACAGAATCAACATATCTTGATTTGATCAGGTCAAGCGCTTCTTCAAGGGAATTACGTTTGTTAACCGCAAAAAATCCTTTGCTGCTTCCCGTTTGTTTATGCAGGTTAAACCCAAAAAACATCCCGGCGATCATTACGATCGAGAATACCAGCGGTAGCCAAACCTGTAATTTTTTATTATTCATCTCGTTGCTTTCTTTGTAATTTGATTGCAAAATACTGGATTTGACTCTAACGGTCTCCCGTATTGATTTATTACAACAAAATTTTTTGTGCTATTGTTGTGACTTATATGACTTCAACTACATTGATCGCCGATAGCGGAGCTACGAAAGCCGAATGGTGTTTGCTCAGTGATGCTCATAAACGAACAATCTTTACACAAGGCATGAGTCCCTATTTTCTAAATGCCAAACAAATTCATAGTCTTTTATTAAAAGAATTATGTCCGAAATTGAAAAAGGTGGTAATTGATAAGGTGTTTTATTATGGAACAGGCTGCGCAAACCCGGAAAACGCAAGATCGGTGAAGAAGGCCATACAGGGAGCATTCCCGGGTTCGGTTGTTGAGGTTACTCATGACCTGTTAGCTGCGGCAAGATCCCTTTGTGGAGATAAAAAAGGGATCGCAGGTATTTTAGGAACCGGTTCCAACTCCTGTTATTATAATGGAAAAAAGATTGTAAAAAACAGTCCGGGTCTTGGTTATGTACTAGGCGACGAAGGAAGCGGCGCCTACCTTGGAAAAAAGGTTTTGCAATATTATTTATACGAAACTTTTGACCCGGAATTAAAATTAAAGTTTGACAAAAAATATAATACCACCACTATAGAAATATTGGAGAATATATATAAAAAACCATTACCCAATCGTTATCTGGCGGGCTTTGCGATTTTTTTGGCAGAGAACCGCGGGCATTATATGATCGAGAATATAATTGAAGACGGGTTGAATGATTTTTTCTTTTATCATTTGCAGAAATATAAAGAAGCATCATTGGTGCCCGTTAGTTTTGTTGGAAGCATTGCTTATGGGTTTAAAGATGTATTGCAGGAACTTTGCCAAACTTATAAATTTGAGTTGGGAAAAGTCATCAAAACTCCGATGGAAGGATTAATTGATTTTCATAGCTCATAAAATATGGAAGAATTTATAAAAATTACCGAGCGGGCTTCCGAATATCACCACCTGGAGAAAATGAGTATTCTTGAAATTCTGGGTTACATCAATAAGGAAGATAAAAAAGTACCGGATGCTATTTCCGAGGTGATACCGCAAATAGAATTATTAGTGCAGGCGATTGCAGATAAAATGCTGATGGGAGGGCGGCTGTTCTACATTGGAGCCGGTACAAGCGGAAGGCTGGCCGTTGTTGACGCAAGTGAATGTCCGCCTACATATGGAGTTCCTCATGGTCTGGTTATCGCAATTATTGCCGGCGGGGAAAAAGCAATAACGACAGCTGTTGAATTTGCAGAAGATGATAGGGAACAGGGCTGGAGAGATCTCGAAGTTCATAATGTTTCTGAAAAGGATGTAATAATAGGAATTGCAGCAAGTGGCACTACTCCTTATGTGATCGGGGCATTGGAAGAGTGCAGGAAGAGAAATATTGTAACGGGAAGCATTTCCAGCAACCCCAATTCACCCATAAGTGCTGCTGCTGATTATCCGGTTGAGGTAATCGTAGGACCGGAATTTGTTACAGGCAGTACGAGGATGAAAAGCGGAACCGCTCAAAAACTGGTATTGAATATGATCTCTACGACTGTGATGATACAATTGGGCAGGGTAGAGGATAACAGGATGGTGAATATGCAATTGACAAATGAAAAGTTGATCGACAGGGGAACAAAAATGGTGATGGAAAGAACGGGCATGAAAAATTATGATAAGGCAAAAGAAATTTTATTGAGATACGGAAGTGTGAAAAAAGCAGTTGAGAATTTTAAATTGGCTAATTAGCTGATTAGCTAATTTGATAGTAAATAAGTCTCTGATCCGATTAGTACATTAACCTATGCACGATATCGAACCATTTTATAACTGGCGGCATATTTATACAAGTGAGGAGGATGAACGATCACCCTTTTACGGAAGAAATTATTCTGAATTCGAATATTCGCAAACCATTTATAATTATTATATCCATCCCCAGTGGGATGATTTTGGCTCACGAACTCTTTATCTCAAAATACTGATAGCTGACTATGATGAAAAATATGCAGTCATAGAATTGATGGGTGAATGGAATGATGCTATTGAAAACGATATTATGGAACTGAAGCGCGAAGTCATTGATGTATTTGAACGAGAAGGTATTTTTAAGTTTGTTCTAATAGCAGAGAATGTTTTAAACTTTCACAGCGACGGAAAGGAATATTACCAGGAATGGTATGAAGAGGTGACCGATGAGAACGGTTGGATCGTGATGATCAATATGCCTGAACCTGCCCAGTATGATTTTAAAAAGGCAAAGCTGAATCAATATATTGAGTTATATGATCTCCCTAACTGGAGAACTTACAAACCTTTTCATCTTTTCAAAAAAATAGATAATGAATTAATGGCAAGATTAAAGATGTAGTTGGTTATTGGTTGCTGGTTACTTGTTTCTGGTTATAAAAAAGAAATAAATTTCAGCAACCAACAACCAGGAACAAGAAAAAGTTACTTCATTTGACTTCCCGACATTAACTTTGCGGCAAATTTTTTACACTACTCTCAGAATATATGAAATGGTCTGAATTCCTGACTTCATCGGTTGGAAAAAAATTTGTAATGGCAGTGTCCGGGTTACTCCTGATTGCTTTTTTGGTGGTTCATGTTACTGTGAATGCCTGCATGTGGGCGGTGGTTTTTGTTCAGGGCGACAATGGCGAAGTATTTAATAAAGCGGCACACTGGCTGGGTCAGACATTAGTTCCAAGGGTACTCGAGATTGGATTATTCATTTTCTTTATCATTCATATCGTCCAGGGATATGTTTTGGAAGTTCAGAACATGCAACGCAGAGGAATCGGGTACAAAGTAAAAATGGGATCAGAAGGAAGTGCATGGTATCGGAAGTCAATGGGCTTGTTGGGCACGTTGATTTTTTTATTTCTCATTGTACATATTGCTGATTTCTGGATCCCTTCAAGATTTGGTGGATTGGGTGAAGTATCTTATCCCGATACGCCGGGAAAACAATATCATGAATTATACGGAAAGATGATGATCGTTTTTCAAAATCTTTGGATCGTGATCCTGTACATTGTCGGATGTATTTCCCTTGCCTGGCATTTAATTCATGGCTTTCAGAGTTCATTCAGAACATTAGGTGTTTCTAATAAACGATATCTCGTAATGCTCAACGTAACGGGTTGGACATTTTCAATTATTATTAGCCTGATGTTTGCCCTGATGCCTGTAAGCGTGTATTTGGGATGGATAAAATAGTGAGTGGTGAGATTGGTGAGTTGTGAATAGTGAGTGGGAAAGGGAGTCGTGATTTCAAATAAGTTCTTGCTTCGAAGGAGAAAAATCTGCCGGCCGGTAGGCGGGCTTGAATAGCAACGGGTTTTAACCCGTTGGGAAAAGTAAAGAATGGTTTAAGAAGAAAATAGTGGGTGGTGAGTAATGAGTAGTGGGTTGGAATGATAGATTAAAATTGCTCCGAAGGAGCAAAACCTGAATAGCAACGGGTTTTAACCCGTTGAAAAAAGTAAAGAATGGCTTAAGAACCCCGAAGGGGTTCAATGTTTGGCGAATAGAATTGTTACAGCACAAGTGAGTGACACAACAGGTGCTGAATAGAGAATCAAAAGCTGGTAACAAAAAATAAAAACTAAGAGATACAAGAGTAATGAAGAGAAAAAGAGGGTAGATCATTTTAATCAATTGATGAAAATCAGGCATGATAGAATTGCTCTGAGGAGCTAAATGTTAATAGCTGGTCTATGTTAGATTCAAAAATTCCGGAAGGGCCCTTGAATGAAAAATGGACGAATTACAAAGGGCATTGTAAACTGGTAAATCCTGCCAACAAACGCAGAATGGAGATCATCGTAGTGGGAACGGGGCTGGCAGGAGCTTCCGCGGCGGCTTCATTGGGTGAGTTGGGTTATAATGTAAAAGCATTTTGTTTCCAGGATTCTCCCCGGCGGGCACATTCCATAGCCGCACAGGGAGGAATAAATGCTGCAAAAAATTATCAGAATGATGGCGACAGTGTTTACCGGTTATTTTATGATACAATAAAGGGAGGTGATTACCGGTCAAGAGAAGGAAATGTTCATCGCCTTGCTGAGGTAAGTGTAAATATTATTGATCAATGTGTGGCACAGGGTGTGCCGTTTGCAAGAGAATACAGTGGTTTATTGAGCAACCGTTCATTTGGTGGCACACAGGTGCAAAGGACTTTTTATGCTGCGGGGCAAACGGGCCAGCAATTATTGATCGGTGCGTACCAGGCATTGGAAAGACAAGTGGCGCTGGGAAATGTAAAAATGTATTCGCGTCATGAGATGCTTGACATTGTGAATATCGATGGAAAATGTCGCGGGATCATCGTCCGGAATTTAATAACAGGGCAACTTGAAAGATATTCGGGTCATGCAGTATTGCTTTGTACGGGAGGTTATGGAAATGTTTTTTATCTCTCTACGAATGCAATGGGTTGCAATGTGACTGCGATCTGGAAAGCGCATAAAAACGGTGCCTACTTTGGTAATCCCTGTTTTACTCAAATTCATCCTACCTGCATTCCGGTTACCGGGGACCATCAAAGCAAATTAACGTTAATGTCCGAATCATTGCGTAATGATGGCCGGATTTGGGTTCCGAAAAAACAAGGTGATACGAGAAAAGCAAATGAAATTCCTGAAGAGGAGAGAGATTATTATTTAGAAAGAAGATATCCTGCATTTGGAAATTTAGTGCCAAGAGATGTGGCATCAAGAGCAGCCAAAGAAAGATGCGATGCGGGTTATGGTGTGGGAACATCGAAGCAGGCTGTTTACCTGGATTATGCGGATGCTATTTCACGATATGGAAAAATCGAATATGGTAAGCTGGGAATAGACAATCCAACAGCTAACGAAATTCGTCATCATGGAATAGAAGTGGTAAAAGAAAAATATGGAAATCTTTTCGACATGTATGAAAAGATCACGGGCGAAAATCCATATGAAGTGCCGATGAGAATTTATCCTGCCGTGCATTACACCATGGGAGGATTGTGGGTGGATTATGAATTGATGAGCAGCGTAAAAGGTTTGTATGTATTAGGTGAAGCAAATTTTTCCGATCATGGAGCCAATCGTTTGGGTGCATCAGCATTGATGCAGGGATTGGCCGACGGATATTTTGTGATCCCGTATACTATTGGTAATTATTTGGCCGATGAGATCCGGAATGCAGTTGTGCCTGTCACGCACGAAGCATTTAATGATGCGGAAAAAAAGGTTTCTGATCGCATCAGTCAACTGATGAATATTAAAGGTTCGCAATCGGTGGAAAGTTTTCATAAGCGATTAGGAAAGATCATGTGGGATAAATGCGGCATGGCCCGCAACGCACAAGGTTTGCAGGAAGCTGTAAAAGAGATCAGGGAATTGAAAGAAAAGTTTTGGAAAGATGTAAGAATTCCGGGAGAAATAAATGAATTAAATCCGGAGTTAGATAAAGCGCAGCGTGTAGCTGATTTTATTGAGTTAGGTGAGTTGATCTGTATTGATGCATTGAATCGCAATGAAAGCGCCGGTGGACATTTCCGGGAAGAATATCAAACACCCGATGGTGAAGCATTAAGACAGGATGATCAATTTATGTACGTTGCAGCCTGGGAATGGAAAGGCGATCATGAATGGGAATTGCACAAGGAAGAATTGAAGTATGAGGAGGTGAAGCCGAGTCAGCGGTCATATAAGTAGTGCCCCCATCCCCTAAAGGGGTGTTTGGACGCAATATTTATATGTGTAAAGGATATTGGGAGTATAAAAAAATTAAAAGTTCCCCTTCAAGGGGACAGGGTCTTTATGGAACATTATACAATGAACCTGACATTAAAAGTCTGGCGTCAGAAAAATGCGGGTAGCAAAGGAAGGTTTGAAACATTTGAAGTAAAAGATATTTCTTCTGAAATGTCCTTTTTGGAAATGTTTGATGTGTTGAATGAGCGATTGATCCATGAAGGAAAGGAACCTATTGCATTTGATCATGACTGTCGCGAAGGTATTTGCGGAACCTGTTCCATGTATATCAATGGCCGTCCGCACGGACCCTGGCATGCAACCACAACTTGTCAATTGCACATGAGAGCATTTAAAGATGGCGATACTATCGTTGTGGAACCCTGGCGTGCAAAAGCATTTCCTGTGATCAAAGATCTGATCGTAAATCGTGGCGCTTTCGATAGGATTATCCAGGCCGGTGGTTTTATTTCAGTCAATACCGGCAGTGCGGTTGATGGCAATGCCATCCCGATAGAAAAAGAGAATGCCGATAAAGCATTTGCAGCGGCAGCTTGCATTGGTTGCGGAGCTTGTGTGGCTGCCTGTAAAAATTCTTCAGCATTATTATTTGTTTCTGCAAAAGTGGCTCATCTTGCTTTATTGCCGCAAGGTGATCCAGAAAGAAAAACAAGAGCACTGGCCATGATCGGGCAAATGGATAAAGAAGGTTTTGGCAGTTGCACATTTACCCAGGCTTGTGAAGCAGTTTGTCCCAAAGAAATTTCTGTTACCAATATTTCAAGATTGAAAAGAGAATACCTGCGCGCGGGATTGGAAGCGGATAAATAACTA
>JBIOGV010000083.1:0-12825 GCA_044448365.1 Chitinophagales bacterium | reverse complement strand
TTTTTTTAATGTACAGAAGCAACATTCTGCAAGGGTTTTATTGATTGGTATCCTGCTTGCAATTGTGTTCCGCATTCTTTTTATCACTGCAGGAGTTGCATTGATATCAAGATTTGAGTGGATATTGTATGTTTTTGGTGCCATCCTCCTGGTAACCGGCATAAAAATTTTTGCAGTAAAAAAGGAAAATGAATATGATCCGCAAAAAAATATTGTATACCGCTGGATGAAAAAAGTTTTGCCGATCAATATGCAGGACGCAAGCGGAAGATTTATTGTGACTAAGGATGGTAAACGATTTTTTACGACAGTTTTTATTGTCATTATTTTACTTGCCACCACCGATATTGTGTTTGCACTGGATAGTATTCCTGCAGTTTTTGCTATTTCACAAAAAAAACTTGTGATTTATACAAGCAATATTTTTGCTGTGCTGGGATTGCGATCACTATTTTTTCTTTTGCGGGGTGCAGTGAACCAGTTTGAGTATTTACAACAGGGTATTGCCATTGTACTGATCTTTATCGGTGCCAAAATGCTTGCAGAAGCGGTTCATATTTATGTGCCGATCTGGGTATCCCTTATGGTAATTGTTGTTTGCCTGTTCGGCTCAATTTTATATTCAGTTCAAAATGCTGAGGACGTAAAAAATAATAATGGAGTATAGGTTTACAAATATTGCATCTATAGTTGGCGGAAAAATCATACAGCTACCCGGGGAAACGCTGATTGAACATTTGCTGATTGACAGCCGCAGACTTTATTCTCCTTCCGCTTCTTTGTTCTTTGCGATAAAAGGTCCCCGCAGAAACGGGCATCAATTTATTTTGGACCTGTACGAAAGAGGTGTGAGAAATTTTGTGATCAGTGAAGAAATAAAAACTGCTGATTGTCCGGAAGCGAATTTTATTTTGGTAAATGATACGCTTGAAGCATTACAGAAATTAGGGGCCTATCATAGAAAACAATTTAATATTCCTGTTATCGGGATTACCGGCAGCAACGGGAAAACAATCGTGAAAGAATGGTTGTATCAATTGCTGCATGAGAAATTCAATATCGTCAGAAGTCCTAAAAGTTATAATTCCCAGGTAGGTGTTCCACTAAGTGTGTGGCAAATGAACGGGAATCATGAACTGGCAATATTTGAAGCAGGCATTTCGCAGCCGGGGGAAATGGAAAACCTGGAGAAAATTATCCAGCCCACCATAGGAATTCTTACAAATATTGGGGAGGCACACAGCGGGAATTTTGTGAACCGCGAAGAAAAATTAAAGGAAAAGCTGAAACTATTTATCCATTCAAATAAAGTCATTGCCAGGGGTGATGACGCCTGGATAACCCAACAAATGATGAAAGAAGGAGTGAACCTTTTTTTCTGGGGTAAAAATAACAACTCTGATCTGCAGATTATTTCGACAGAAAAAAACGGCTTGCAAACCGAAATAACCCTGAGCCATGAATTTAAAACGTTTAGTTTCATTATTCCTTTTACAGATGATGCGTCTGTTGAAAATTCAATTATTTGCTGCAGCCTGATGCTGATTGCGGGTATAGAACGATCCTTTATCCGGGAGATGATGGGCCGGTTGCAGCCTGTAAGCATGCGGCTGGAATTGATAAAAGGAATAAACCAGTGCTCACTGATAAATGATAGCTACAGTGCAGATCTCAATTCACTGAGTATTGCTCTCAATTTTCTTGATCAGCAAAATACCGGTTTAAAACGCACACTGATCCTTTCAGATTTTTTGCAGACTGGGCTAAGTGAAAAAAAATTATATGATGAAATTGCCGCACTGGTTCGCAATCACCGCGTGAATAAAGTGATCGGGATCGGGAAAAATATCGGAACTTACCTGGAAACAGATGACAGGATTTTTTACCAGTTCTATAATTCAACAGAAGAATTTCTTCAGCAATTTCGTTCCTCGCAGTTTAAAGAAGAAACAATCCTGATCAAAGGCGCACGGATATTTGAGTTTGAAAAGATCGTTCATGCGCTTGAACAAAAAGTTCATCAGACTGTTTTGGAAATAGACCTTAATGCTATTGTTCATAACCTCAAAGAGTTTCAAAAATTTCTAAAACCGTCCACGAAGATCATGGCGATGGTAAAAGCATTTGCCTATGGAAGTGGCGGAGCAGAGATAGCGGGTATTCTTCAATATCATAAGGTTGACTACCTGGGGGTGGCTTATGCAGATGAGGGAGTAGAGTTGCGAAAAGCCGGGATCAATCTTCCCATCATGATCATGAATCCGGAAGAGTCAACATTTGATGCAATTGTTGAAGATAATTTAGAACCGGATATTTATTCCTTTCAATTATTGGAACAATTTGATTCGTATTTAAAAAGATCAGGCCTGCAACAGTATCCCATCCATATTGAATTGGAAACAGGAATGAACAGGCTGGGATTTGACATAGCTGATATGACTAGGCTTGGCAATACATTCAATCAAACTGATTCTTTCAAAGTAAAATCAGTTTTTTCTCATCTTGCTTCCAGCGAAGAACCTGCACAGGACGAATTTACATTTCAACAATATCAAAAATTCATTGCGGCAGCTGAAGAACTGGAAAAATCATTGAAGTATTCCTTTATAAAACATATTGCAAACTCTGCAGCTATTATTCGCCACCCTCAATTGCAGGCTGATATGGTAAGATTGGGAATTGGAATGTATGGTGTCAATGTTGCCAATACAGATTCTATGGAACTGCAAACGGTCGCTACTCTGAAATCTACCATTGCTCAAATTAAATATTTGAAGGCTGGTGAATCTGTCAGTTATAACCGGAAAGGAATTGTAAAAAGGGATTCTGTAATTGCTACGATTCGTATTGGATATGCCGATGGATATTCCCGCCGTTTGGGGAATGGAGTTGGAAAAATGATAGCCCATGGCAGGCGGGCACCTGTGGTTGGATCAGTTTGTATGGATATGACCATGATAGATGTAACTGATATTCCGGATGTGAAAGAAGGAGATGAAGTGATCATTTTCGGCAATGAATTATCCATTGAGCAGATTGCGGAATGGGTAAATACCATTCCCTACGAGATCATGACAGGAGTTTCACAACGTGTGAAAAGAGTTTATTTTGAGGAATGAAGTTATAAATGTCAAATAAGTCAAATGATCCATAATTTATGATTTCAATGACTTTTATGACTCGTATGACCTGTATGACTTTCCCTATCTTTGCCGTTCAAATTTCAAGACAGTGAAGCTTCGAATTGTTGTTTTCATTATCGCACTCATTATTATTGTTGATCAATTTTTAAAGATCTGGATAAAGACCAGTTACCCAACAGGTCATGTGGCAAATGTTATCGGAACAAAATTCCAGTTGTATTTTGTTGAAAATTCAGGCATGGCCTGGGGGTGGAAATTCGGAGATGAGATCGGAAAGATTGTTTTAACCTTATTCAGATTGGCTGCGGTTATATTCGGAACATGGTATCTTGGACGTATTGTAAAACATAATTATCACAAGGGATTTATTGTTTGTGCTGCATTGATTTATGCGGGCGCTTTGGGAAACCTTCTTGACAGTATGTTTTACGGGATGATCTTTGACAGGGGTATGCATTATGACCCGGCTATCAAAGATTTTATTGGCTATGGAGGCATTGCTGCAATTTCTACTCATGGGTATAGTACTTTTTTACATGGAAGCGTAGTGGATATGCTCTATTTTCCGCTTGTAAGGTCTAATTTTCCTCAATGGCTACCATTTGTAGGTGGCAAAGAATTCGAATTTTTCAGCCCAATTTTTAATATCGCTGATGCGTCTATCTCAGTAGGAGTAATAACTCTTTTACTTTTCCAGAAGCGTTTTTTTAAACGTTATCACAATACGCCAGTCCATTCTACCGTTGAAACGAGTACAGAAGTCAGCGACAAGGTCCAGGTATCCTAAGATTACAATTTCCAGTTAAATTATTCATCTCAACAGTTTCAATAAAAATCTTATTTTGCTTTACCGACAAAGTATCAAAATGAAAACATACAAACCTCTGCTTGGGTTTCTTATCCTGATTGTGTTAATCATTTCATGTCAAAAGGAACGTAGCTATGAAAAAGGGAATGTTCCTGAATCTTCCGGCTCACTTCAATCCGGCGCTACCGGTGATTGCTTAGGAAACGTGGTATCAGGAATATATAAAAAGGATACAGCACTGAATTCCATAAATTATGTAGATATAAAAGTAGATGTAACCAACACGGGCAGCTACCTGGTTAGTTCAGATACGATCAATGGCATCTCTTTCAAAGCAACAGGTACATTTACAACTACGGGAGTCAATACAGTACGATTACAAGGTACAGGTACCCCGGCTGCTCCGGGCACAGCTATTTTTACTGTGACTTATGACAGTACCCAATGTACTTTTTCTATATCAACATTAAATGGGGGAAGTGGAGGAACATCCGCGTTTACATTGGCCGGCTCGCCAAATGCCTGTGCTGGTGCTTCTGTACAGGGAATCTATACAGCGGGCATCACTACAAACGCAGCCAACACAGCTACTATCCAGGTTAATGTTACAACGGCAGGCACTTATGCCATTTCTACTTCTGCAGTAGATGGTATTACATTCAGCGCTTCGGGAACTTTTTCATCGACAGGAGCGCAATCAATAAATTTAACAGCAAGTGGAACTCCTGCGGCAACAGGATCATTTAACATCCCTATTTCAGCGGGATCTTCCAATTGCTCATTCCAGGTGACAGTGGTTGGTGCAAGCCCGGCTGTTTATACTTTAAATGGAGCACCCGGGAATTGTACCGGTGCCATACTCCAGGGCATATATGTAGTAGGCACACCACTAACGACTTCGAATACTGCTGCTGTACAAGTAAACGTTGCTACTGCCGGTACTTATTCAATTACCACTACTGCGGTCAACGGAATTAGTTTTACAGGCTCGGGGACTTTTTCATCCACCGGTGTGCAATCTGTTGTTTTGATAGGCAGTGGAACACCCGCGGCAGTTGGTTCATTTACGATTCCGGTTACAGTAGGCGCTTCCTCATGTTCATTTCCTCTTACTGTTTCACCAGTAGATTATTTCCCGCGTACAACCAACAGTAACTGGAGCTATAGTTTATTTGATAGTACCGGAGCACAGATCGACACTTTATTGAGAAATGTCATTTCACAAACGCTAAGTGCTATAAGCAACACCTATAATATATTTATGGAAACAACCAATGCATCTGCAGGTTTTGATTCATCAGGATATTACAGGCGTGTATCAGGCAATTACTACCAGTATTTCAATGTAGGTAATTTCTTTAGTGCGGATGGTCCTGTATGGGGAGAAAATATTTTTCTTGAAGATAATGTGGCCTCAGGCACTAGTTGGACAACTGCCTTTACAGTTAGTTTTAACAGTACTCCTACAAGCGTTAGATTTAAAGAGACCATTCAGCAGAAAGATGTTCCCATCACAATCGGAACTACCGTGTATCAAAATACCATTGTAGTAAGGGAAGATTATGAGTATTTCGATGGCGCTAACTGGTCACCTGTTTTTACAGGTAATCCTTATTCGTTATATTATTTTTCCAGGAACATAGGTCTGATTAAGCTGCAGGTAGTTGATGATACCGGCACCAAATTTAATCAGGAGATCAACAGATCACAGGTGTTCTAATTTTTGTTGACATAGTTGAACCGTGTCACGGTTATAAAAAAACCTCTCAATTATTGAGAGGCCTTTTTATTTTATCACTCAAGGTTTGTTATTCGTAGTTTATAAACCAATTTTTGTCGGAAGGTTGTACAGCGGCCGGTATATTTATTTTGTTGATAGAAGTTCTTTTTGAATAAGAATTGGCCACAGGGAAAATTTTCAGGCGATTCATGACCCTGGAAAATTGTTTATTGTGATTTTTTTTGTCACTTTCCCCGGAAGGAAGATTCAATTCTTTCAGGGAATAGGCAGAGAAGTACGGTGTAGATTTGATGCTTTCTTTCATAGTTACAGATTTGCGTTAGTGTTTCATCAATATTGGAACAACAAAATAGAAAAATTATGCTGTAATCTGCAAATCTTTAACTAATAAAAAGAGGCCGTATTGGTTTCTTCCTATTCGTTTATCGTAAGTTTACGAGAATTGCTTGTTTAAATCTTTCCTACCATTTTTTCAGGTACGACCCATTCGTCAAATTGTTCTGGAGTTACGTAGCCCAGCTTTATGGCCATTTCCCTTAAAGTGGTTCCTTCTTTATGAGCTTTTTGAGCAATTTCAGCAGCTTTGTAATAACCAATCTTTGTATTAAGAGCGGTGACAAGCATTAAAGAATTGTCGACATGTTTTTTAATATTATCATCAATGGGTTCAATGCCTGCTGCACATTTATCATTGAAACTCATACAACCGTCGCCGATCAGCCTCGCACTGTGCAGAAAATTATAGATCATTACAGGCTTAAAAACATTTAATTCAAAATGTCCTGTTGCACCAGCGATATTGATTGCTACATCATTTCCCATTACCTGTGCTGCGATCATGGTCAGGGCTTCACATTGGGTTGGGTTCACTTTTCCGGGCATGATCGAAGATCCCGGCTCATTGTCAGGAATATGAATTTCTCCTATGCCGCTTCTTGGTCCTGATGATAGCATGCGGATGTCGTTGGCGATCTTCATCAAACTTACCGCAATAGTTTTTAAAGCCCCATGTGCTTCTACGATGGCATCATGTGCTGCCAGTGATTCAAATTTATTTTCTGCCGTTATGAATGGCAGGCCCGTTAACGATGCAATATGCCTTGCTACATTCTCAGCATAATTTGGCGGAGTATTGATTCCTGTTCCTACTGCGGTTCCCCCAAGAGCCAGTTCACTTAAATGCGGTAATGCGTTTTTAATTGTTCTGAGGCCGTGATCTAATTGGGAAACATAGCCACTGAACTCCTGGCCCAGGGTTAATGGCGTGGCATCCATGAAATGCGTACGACCGATCTTCACAATCTTCATGAACTGCTCACTCTTTTCAGCAAGTGTATCTCTTAATTTTTCAATTCCGGGAATTGTAGTTCCCATTAAAATTTTATAAGCTGCAATATGCATTGCTGTAGGAAACGTGTCGTTAGATGATTGTGATTTGTTAACATCATCATTAGGATGTAAAAACTTTTCTTTATCATTAAGCTGTCCGCCATTTAAAACATGTGCTCTGTAAGCAACGACCTCATTTACATTCATATTGCTTTGTGTGCCGCTGCCCGTTTGCCATACAACAAGCGGAAAATAATCATCCAATTTTCCATCAAGGATCTCATCACATACTTTTCCAATAAGATCAGATTTCTCTTTGGATAAAATGCCGGCTTCAAGATTCGTAATCGCTGCGGCTTTTTTTAAATAGGCAAAGGCGTAAATGATTTCTTTCGGCATTTTATTAATATCCTGTGCGATCTTGAAATTGTCAATGCTGCGTTGTGTTTGCGCTCCATAATAAGCCTCTTCGGGAACCCTTACTTCACCCAGTGTATCCTTTTCTATTCTGTATTTCATATATACTTTTTTGAAATGCAAAGGTAATCACCAATTAAGTTCTGTCGTATGCCGGCAAAAACCTTTTCACTAACGTTTGCGTTTGATTTTTGTAGCAGGTCAGTTTCATTTCACGCAGCCGCAAAGAATCGCAAAGGGTTCCGGTTATCGCTTTGCCCTTTTGTATTTAATCTTAAGGTCTTAGCGAGAAACCGGTTTTCAGACGGACCCGCTACCCGATTTTGTTATTTCAAAAACATGAATAATTGTAACTTTAAGATCTGACAATTGCTATATGAAATTTTTTCTGACAAAAAAGATATTGCTGATCATCCTTCCCGTGATTGCAATTATTGTCTTTTTTGTTTTCAGCTCACATCAATCAACTATTGATTTCAATACACAGGTCAAGCCGATATTTAATAAAAAATGCATCACCTGTCATGGCGGGGTAAGGCGTAAATCCAATTTCAGTTTATTGTTTCGTTCGGATGCACTTGCAAAAAATAAGTCGGGTAAGCCGGCAATCATTCCAGGCGACCCGGATCATAGCGAAATGATCAGGAGACTCACATTAAATGACCCGGATGAAAGAATGCCGTATAAACATGATCCATTGAGCAAGGATGAGATCGATATTTTGCGTAAGTGGATCAAACAAGGTGCAAAATGGGGAGATCATTGGGCCTATGTTGCTGTAAAACCTGTCGAGGTTCCTGATGTAAAAACCGATCCGATAGCTATCGGATGGACAAAAAATGAAATTGATCATTTTATTTACGAAAAACTGCATAAAGAAAATCTGAAACCTTCAGCAGAGGCTGACAAACCAACCCTGCTTCGCAGGGCCAGTCTTGACCTGATCGGTATGTTGCCTTCACAAAAGATCGCCTCACAATTTTTGAATGATAACACGAGCAGAGCTTACGAAACTTTAATTGATTCATTGCTTGCATCAAATCATTTTGGTGAAAAATGGGCATCCATGTGGCTGGACCTGGCAAGGTATGCGGATACCAAGGGCTATGAAAGAGATGACACCCGGAGTATCTGGCATTACCGCGACTGGCTTATTAAAGCATTCAATAGTGATAAACCATATGATCAATTTTTAACGGAACAAATAGCCGGTGATCTTCTCCCAAACCCAACCGATGATCAATATGTTGCTACTGCTTTTCATCGCAATACGATGACCAATGATGAAGGAGGGACTGACAATGAAGAATTCAGAACTGCTGCCGTTCTTGACAGGGTAAATACAACCTGGCAAGCGATCCTGGGAACTACATTTGGCTGTGTGCAATGCCATAGTCACCCCTATGATCCGTTCACTCATGACGAGTATTATAAATTCATGGCCTTTTTTAATGATACCCGCGATGAGGATACATATGATGATTACCCCCTGCTGAGACATTTCAATGATTCAATATATCAAAAACTCAATTCATTAACTGAATGGGTACAGGAAAATGCTTCAGCAGAAAGAGCAAAACAGATCAATCGTTTCCTCAGAACATGGCAGCCGTCTATCAATTCATTGACTGCAGATCAATTTGTAAACAGCGAACTGGCAGATACAAAATACCTCGTCTTTCGCAATCATGCAGTGGCAAGATTAAAACATGTTGATCTTGAAAATAAAAATTTGCTGATCTACCGTTATGTCTGTTGGAAAAAAGATGGAGTGTGGGCTCTGCATCTTGATAAACCTGATGGACCTGTTTTAAAAACTATCTCACCTGATACGACAAATGATTGGAAAATTGTAGAAACGGAAATTCCTTTAAGTACGGGAATACACGACATTTATTTTACTTACAGCAATCCTCATTTAAAGAATGAAATGGATGATGGCCAGGAATTGGATTGGTTTTGTTTTACTGGGCAATTTCCAGGAAAGGGTAAACCCGGGTATGAAGAAAATAAAAAATTATTCTGGACCTTACTGACTGCCAAAGTTCCAACCACACCGGTAATGATGGATAATCCGACTTCCATGCATCGGGCAACAAATGTTTTTGAACGAGGTAACTGGCTGGTGAAAGGTGATGTAGTAACGCCGGCGGTTCCCCATGCTTTGAATCCAATGCCAAAGAACGCTCCTAATAATCGTTTAGGTCTTGCCATGTGGTTAACGAGTAAGGATAATCCGCTTACTGCAAGAACCATGGTGAATCGCGTGTGGGAACAATTGTTTGGAAACGGCATCGCTGAAACATTAGAAGACCTGGGAACGCAAGGCATTCCTCCAACACACCAGGAACTATTGGATTGGCTGTCGTGGCAGTTCATGAATGATTATAAATGGAGCGTAAAGAAATTGCTGAAGGAAATCATGATGTCAGCGACCTACAGGCAGGATTCAAAACTTACGCCGGAGTCGTTGGAAAAAGATCCTTCCAATAAATTGTATGGACGTGGTGCAAGAGTGAGATTATCTGCAGAACAGGTGCGCGACCAGGGATTATGCATTAGCGGGCTGATGAGTGAAAAAATATTTGGGCCCAGTGTATTTCCTTATCAACCCGGTGGCATCTGGCTGTCTCCGTGGAACGGCGCAACCTGGGAGAAAAGTGAATATGAAGATCAATACCGCCGGGCTTTGTACACTTACTGGAAAAGAACAGCACCCTATCCATCGATGATGACCTTTGATGGCGTTGCCCGTGAAGTTTGTACGGCAAGGCGAATTCGAACTAATACACCTTTACAGGCATTGGTTACATTAAACGACGATGCTTATCTTGAGATGGCGAGATATTTTGCGTACCGGATGCAGGGAGGCGGACAAGATGTAAAGCAGGAAATAAGTGAGGGGTATGAACTGGCATTGTACAAACCTATTTCTGCCGATAAATTAGCTGTGCTCATGAAATTGTACAATGAGTCATTGCAGAAATTTAAAAAAGATAAAGACAAAACCTGTGAGATGATCGGTGTGGATGATCAGCACAATAACCCTGAAACAGCGTCATTGGTAGTTGTAGCAAATGCAATATTGAATTTGGACGAAGTGATCACAAAAAATTAAAAAGTCTCTTGTTTCCTGAATGAGAACTTGGGTCGAATATGTTTCATGATAACAAAAAGTATTGAAACGACGAATAATTCCATACAATCCGGTACTTAAAGAGTTGGCAAAAAAGCTTCGTTACAATATGACTTTTTCCGAAGTGAAACTTTGGAATGAATTAAAGAACGGAAAAATGTTAGGATATGATTTTGACCGGCAGAGACCGATTGGAAACTATATTGTCGATTTTTATTGTAAGGATTTGAAATTAGCTCTTGAGGTAGACGGTATAACTCATGCTGATGAACATATATTCCTAAAAGACAAAGTGAGACAGGATGAATTAGAAATGCTGGGTGTAAGTTTTTTACGGTTTGATGCATTGCTTATAGTGAATAAGGTTGAAGCCGTTTTAAAAGTAATTGAAAACTGGATATTTAACTATGAATCAAAGAACGGTTTAAGTGAGTTTGTAAAAAGAAAAAGAATGCAACTAAAGAATCCGAAAACACGAGAGAAAAAAAACCCACCCCTGCCCCTCCCGGGAGGGGATGCGACCACTCAGAATTTTGAAAAATCTTTAGCAGACTCATCCCCTCCTGGGAGGGGCGAAATTTTTGAGAATTCAATAAAAACGACTGGGGTGGGTTGAATAGCTAACAGAACGTACAAGAGTGCGACGCAAGGGACGATGAATAGAATTACAAAAGCCGGGTACATAATTGGAATGGAAATAAGAAAAGAGAAAAATGATAAGTTATTACTAAAGTATATTTATTAACTAAAAGCTTGGCCTCATTCTCCGGAAGGAGAGGGACCGAGGGTGAGGCTTATGACACAAAAAGAACTCCATAATCAAAAATTGATTGAAGAAGCCAATCATGCACATCTTCATTATCATACACGCAGGCATTTTTTGAAAGAAAGTGCAATGGGATTAGGTGCACTGGCATTGGGTTCATTGATCAGTTGCCGATCCAGGTCAGGCAGTGCTTCAAGTATTTTGTTTGATCCCGCACATCCATTAGCGCCGAAATTGCCGCCCTTTACGGGAAAGGCAAAAGCGGTTATCTACTTGCATATGGCCGGTGCTCCGTCACAATTGGAATTGTTCGATTATAAACCGGCATTGATGAAATTGGATGGGCAGGATTGCCCGCAATCATTGCTCGAAGGAAAACGATTTGCATTCATTCGCGGCGTGCCGAAAATGTTAGGACCACAGGCGAAGTTTGCGCAACATGGTGAAAGCCGCGCATGGGTTTCAGAAAACTTGCCGCATTTTTCAACCATTGTTGACGAAGTAAGTTTTTTAAGAGCAGTAACAACTGATCAGTTCAATCATGCACCGGCACAATTGCTTGTGCATACAGGTTCACCAAGACTTGGCAGACCAAGTATGGGTTCATGGGTCACATATGGATTGGGAACTGAGAATCAAAATTTACCCGGTTTTGTCGTATTAACATCGGGAGGAAAATTTCCTGATGCCGGTAAAAGTGTCTGGGGCAGCGGATTTTTGCCTTCGGTTTACCAGGGCGTTCAATGCAGATCAGAAGGTGATCCGGTTTTATTCATCAAAGATCCTAAAGGAATGGATCGTGATCTGCGCAAAGCTTCTATTGATGCGATCAACGAGATCAATAAAAAAGAATACGAAGAATATAAAGACCCGGAAATTCTTTCCCGCATTTCGCAATATGAAATGGCTTATCGCATGCAGATCTCTGTACCGGAAGTCATGAACATAAACGATGAGCCGGAGTATATTCATGAAATGTACGGTACGAAGCCGAACGTTGCCTGTTTTGCAAACAACGTATTGCTTGCAAGAAAATTGGTTGAAAAAGGAGTTCGGTTTGTACAATTATTTGACTGGGGCTGGGACAGTCATGGTACCGATGCGAGTCTTGCCATCGATGTTGGATTCATCAATAAATGCCGGCAGGTAGATAAGTCAATGACTGCATTAATTCTTGATCTGAAACAACGAGGATTGCTTGAAGAAACATTAGTGGTATGGGGAGGAGAATTTGGAAGAACACCGATGCAGGAGAATCGTGAAGGCAAGCAAAATATTTTCAAAGGAAGAGATCATCACACTGAAGCATTTACGATCTGGATGGCAGGAGCAGGAATTAAAAAAGGTGGCAGCTATGGCGAAACAGATGAGATTGGCTATAGTTCTATCAGCGGCAAAGTAGAACCATTCGATATCCAGGCTACAATCTTAAACCAGTTGGGATTTGACCATGAAAAATTTACTTACCAGTTCCAGGGTCGTCCA
>JBIOGV010000082.1:0-12828 GCA_044448365.1 Chitinophagales bacterium | reverse complement strand
CGGTGGTGGAAAGTATTCGTTGAAGGATAGCTCCTATACCGAACACCTTGAATATTGCAACGACAGGCAATGGGAAGGAAACGATTTTCATTTTACTGTTACTATTAATAACGATACTTTAATTCAAAAAGGCATTGAAAAAATTGATAGCCTTGGGATAAACAGGATGAATATTGAAAAATATGTACGGATCAAAGTTCAATAATACATTCTGCCTGACTTAGATTGAGAACCCGCCTGCAAGCAGGCGGGTTTTTTAATTTATCTAATAGGCTCTTTTTTCCGTTTGGGGTCTTGGTGGTTCTTTAAATTCTTTTGTCTTCAAAAGATTTTTTATTTCCACAATGGCACGTTCCAGCTGAGGGTCTACACCCTTTGCCATAGCACTGAGATCTTCGGGCACTAAAATATCCGGATCCACTCCATGTCCTTCTCTGAACCATGTGCCATCAGGATTGTACATGCGGAAAGTAGGCACAGTGATGCCCCCACCATCGATCAAACCGGGCGCTCCGGAAATACCAATCAGTCCACCCCAGGTTCTTGCACCGATCAATGGCCCCAATCCCCTTTTTCTGAAATAATCCGGAAAAGCATCTCCACCGCTCCCGCTCCATCCGTTAATGAGCATCACCTTCGGACCAAAGTTTGCATTTGGTGGCCATGACCATGGGCTGCCATCACGGGTGGCCCAGAATGCCAATGGGGAACGGTTCAATATTTCAACAAAGCGGTCGGGTATTTGCCCGCCATCATTAAATCGTTCATCGATCACCAGTGCTTTTTTATCCCACTGCCCGCTGAACTGTCGAATCAGTTCATTTTGTCCGTCAGTCCCTGTACTCGGCACATAGATATAACCCACTTCACCATTTGTTTCTTCTTCTACTTTTTTTCTCATGTTCTCGATCCATGCAAGATTGCGCAAACGATATTCATCGCTCATGGTTTGCACGATGGCAGTTTTTGCCCCGGTCCATGATGGTGCAGAATTATAAGTAAGCTCAACAGTTTTATCATTTAAACCGACAAAAGCCGCAAATGGTTCCTGTGATGTAGTCAGCGGCACGCCATTCACAGCAAGAATATAATCTCCCTCTTTGATATTCACACCGGGCATATCCAATGAAGAACGGGCCTCAGCATCCCATGCAGCTCCGCGAATTATTTTTTTGATCTTATAATAATCACCATCAGCTTCCCAGTCTACACCGAGGTAGCCCACAGATTTTGTTTTGGGATGTTCCATATCCCCGCCACCATGATAAGTATGTGATGCATTTAATTCACCAATCATCTCACCAATAATAAAATCTACTTCTTCACGGGTCATGGCGCCATTGAGCATTTTCATATAACGTTCCCTGGTTTGGTTCCAGTCTACACCATGCATGCTTGCATCATAGAAATAATCTCTTTCAAACCGCCACACATCCGTGAAGATCTGTTTCCACTCCTGCCAGGGATCTACCAGCATCTGCATTTCAGAAATGCGTAATGGCTTTTCAAATTTTTGACTTTCTTCGGGCTTTATGATCGCATAGCTTTCTCCTTTTGTTACAAGAATTTTTTGTTTGTTGGCGGAGATGATGAAATTATCTGCGTTGTCAATGATCGTTTTTTCTTCCCGCTTGTCAAGATCAAAAAATTTTATTATGCCCTGACCCTGTCCTGAACCGGTATTGGGATATTTTATATAGATCACTTTATCTTTCAAAGCACTCATGGCCCCATAATTGCCTGCAATGGGAGGAAGCATTACCATTCTTTGTTCAATGCCGTCAAAATCTATTTTTACTTCTTTTGATGGAGTTAAAGACTGAGAAGTCAGTGAATCTTTCTTTTGTGTTTGCTTTTTGGTTGGTTCTGTTTTTGCGGGAGATTCAAGATCAATAGCCACTGTATCATTTTTCGGCCTGAGTATGGATGGAGTTTCATTTTTTAATGTGATAACGGCAAGACGCGTAGTGTTTGCATAAATAAATGTATTGTCAACATCACTGTAATCAGGCTGAAAGGTTTGACTGGTGAACAGGTAAAGATATTTTCCTTCGGGATCAAAGACAGGACTGTTGCATTCATAAAAGCCATTGGTGACAGCATGAATTTTTTTATCCTGGTAATCATATATAAAAATGGCATTGTGACGATTCTCCACATCGCGGCTGTAAGCAAGCCATCGGCTGTCAGGCGACCAACTGCATGTAAAACCAGCTAAATTTCCATCTGACCAACGCAAGGCATGATCCACATCTGTTGTTTCATCTTTCGCAATATCATAGATCTTTATCTTCATCGCCTTGTCAATAAAAGCGATCTTTTTACTGTCAGGCGACCAATTGAGTGCATATCGATAACCGGGACCATAGTTGGTTAATTTTTTTGCAGAACCTTCTTTGTCGGGCTGCTCAACCCATAATTCGTATTCCCCGGATGCATCGCTCCAATATGCGATCCATTTTCCATCAGGGCTCCATGCAGGATAACGTTCGGCAACTCCTGAAGTTCTTGTAAGATCTTTCACAAAACCATTTTCAGCCGGCACAGAAAAAATATCTCCTCTTGCCTGCATCAGCGCGCGGTTTCCATCAGGACTCAATGAAACATATTGGATCAGTTTATCTACCGTTTCAATTTTCGGTTTTAGCATCGCCTTGTCTGTCACAATATCAACCTTAACTTCCTTTTGCTTTTGTGAAGAATAATTATAGAGATATAATTTTCCACCGGCTTCAAATACGATGTCATCAGGGCCTTGTGAAGGATAATGCACATCGTAATCAGCGAATTTTGTGAGTTGCTCCGTTTTTTTTGTAGCAATATCATATTTCCACAAATTCATTCTTAATTCAGGTCCGCGGTCCGATAAGAAATAGATCGCATTGGCGTGCCACATCGGAAATTCTTCACCGGCATCTTCATCCGTCGAAATATTTTCATCAGCCAGTGTCTGTAAATTGAAAATATGAATATCGGCCTTCCATCCCCCGCGATAACGTTTCCAGTTGCGGCCAACCTGTGAACGAAAAGTTACAGCCATCTCTTTTCCGTCAGGTGAATAAGAGCCAAACTCAGCATAAGCAAGCGGTAATTTTTCATCTGCACCACCTGTTGCAGCTACTGTATAAAACTGATTGAATCTTGCTTTGCCGCTTTCCCTGGGTGAAGCAAACAATACACGTTTGCCATCCGTTGTCCAGTCGACCACGCGATCGGGATAACCATGTTCTGTTAAACGAACAGGAATGCCGCCACTCACAGGTATTACATACACATCGGCATTGCCATCATAATTTCCTGTAAAGGCAATGGATTTTCCATCGGGAGAAAATTTCGGATATATTTCCACACCTGCAGGTGAGCTGAGTTTAATAGCTTCACCTCCCTCCTTTGGTATCACCCAAAGATCATTGGCATAAGTAAAAACAATTTGGGTAGCTGAAACATCCGGCCAGCGAAATAACCCGGCGTCGATCTGTGCAAAAATTGAAGTTGAAATAATTATACTGAGATAAATGAAAACAAGCTTTTTCATAAGCTGAAAGTTTTAAATAAATAATTTTTTGAAACGGGAAGCGGAAAATAAATGTAGTGAATTAGTTAATACTGTTGTTCCCGCTCATAAATTTTGGATGGTTTTTAGAAATCAGAGCAGTGGAAAGCTATGAATTGCGTTCGGGTTTCAGAATGCTCTTGATTTCATTTCACTTATTTTTTCTTTTTTGTTGCTTTTGATGTTGATTTTGGTTTCAGAGATTTTACATATTCATAGCTCAGATCAAAATACTTTTTCAATTCCCCCGTATTGGTAATCAGGCTGTCCGGTATTTTCACATACTCATTCATTATTGCCCCATATTGCACCAATATAGCCGATGGATATTTTTTAAGAAAGTTTTCCCTGTCCTCCTTAGAAAGCCTGAACCCCAGTGAACCATCTTTTCCGAGCAAGGAAAACATATGACCATTTAAAGAGGTATAAGGAATTGTATCGCCCTTTCTTTCAACTGCCGGATTGCCGGCAATGATCTTTTCATACACAGCTAATTTCTTTGGATCGGGCCTGCTTTCTTTTTTTGTATTCATAAAATGGTAATTGTTTTGATATTTTTGATCATTTAAATTTAATCATTCATTCGAACATCTGGCTGTACGGTATATAGTTAAGAAGAACAACCTGAGCAAAGGATTTAATTTTCGGTAGTGGGTCAGTTTCATTTCACGCAAACTTGCCTGCAGGTAGGCGCGGGCGCTAAGATTAAATACGAGGCGCAAAGCCATAACCAGAAGCCTTTGCACCTTCGCGAATCTTTGCCGCTTTGCGAGAAACCAGTTTTCAAACTGACGCATTACCTAATTTTCAAAATTAAACCGCTTTACATTTTTTATGATGATACTTCTCTCAACGACGGCGTCAATTTTATCGGATCCGGGTACAATGGTTTCGCTAACCACCATCTCATGAAGAGTTGCCTTTTGAATCCATCCTTCCAAAAGATCTTTATAAATATCTCCCCAATAATGAGAACTTCCTTTTGTTGGCACCTCCATATTTCCAAAAGGTTTTATTATCATATAAAAAGAACTTTCTCCTGAATCATACTCCACCAGGGCACAGGTCTTTTCATTCACGAGGCTTAGGCCTTTAAATGCCAGTGTAACTTCACCGTTCTTAAAATAGGAACCCTCAGCAACCTGGCTTCCAAGATTTACAGGTGGTTGAGAAAAAGAAGCTGCATGTACGGTTTTATCTCCAATGTTCTTTAAATTCTGGATCCCGTTTCCAGACATTGTTTTTTCACAGAACACACTCATTGAATAAAAGTCAATAAAAGCATTATAAACATGATAAGTATTTCCAACAGGGATCATTTTCCCATTTCCATCCGTTAGTTTTTCAAATTTACTGTGATCGATCCCAAACACCTGCCCTTTGTCATCTTTTCCATTTGCAGTTAATGAAAAGTAATATTTCCAGTTAGCAAGCGAGGGTATAGAAACTTCAGGAGACTTATTTATCTGAACGGTGAATTTCAGGCATGTGTACTCATCGCCGTGGGAAGCATCGAATGAAGGAACACAACGCAGGTATAAATGGTAAACATCCCATCCCTGCGGAGTTCCGTCAGGAGCGTGCATTTGCAATCTGGATTCCATTTCATAATACTGTGTATCTTTTGAATGTTGAGGAGCTAAATTATATTCCTGACTCAAAATTTTTTTTGTCACTGAGTTTTTTTGAGCTGGCAAATAAGAAAGCGGCATGCCGAGGAGGGTCAATATCATCACCGGTGCATAAATTTTCCTTTTCATTTTAAAACATTTGAACAAATATTATCAAAATAATTTCGCTATGAATATGACAAGGGTCATTTTATTATCTTCGATGCCCAATGGCGCTTTTCATTACATCGCTTAATTCCGGGAGCAATGGCAATTGCTATTATATCGGAAATACTACAGAAGCAGTATTGATCGATGCCGGCATTTCATGCAGGGAAACAGAAAAAAGAATGAAGAGGCTTGGTCTTTCGATGAAGATCGTAAGGGCCATCTTTGTTTCACATGAACATACGGATCATATCACCGGTGTTCCCGGTCTGTCCAAAAAATATAAACTGCCGGTTTATATCACCGGCAGCACACTTCGCTCCAGTGGACTGGCTGTTGAAAAAAAATTGGTTCATTCTTTCAAAGCACAGGAATCAGTTTCCATTGGATCGCTGTTGGTAACTCCTTTTGTAAAATTTCATGACGCCTCTGATCCACATAGTTTCATGGTATCGTGCAACAAAATAAATATCGGCATCTTCACGGATATTGGTTCGCCCTGCAAGCAGGTGGTCAGCTATTTTAAGAAATGCCATGCGGCTTTTCTCGAAGCAAATTATTGTGAGGACATGCTGATGAATGGAAGATACCCGCAGTTTCTCAAAAACCGCATCAACAGCGACCAGGGACATTTGTCCAACTCACAGGCTTTGGATTTATTTCTTGAGCACAAAGGAAAACAGTTAAGCCATTTAATTCTATCGCATCTCTCAAAAAATAATAACCGCCCGGAGTTGGTTGAAAAGATCTTCAATGAACAAGCCGGCAATGTAAAGATCACTGTAGCCTCCCGCTATGCAGAAACACCGGTTTTCCGTTTTGGTTCCCCGGAGGTTGCTGAGAAAAAAATAAATCACCCATTTCCTTCACAGCTTTCACTTTTTAAATAAAGGAAGATAATTTTAATTTACCTATCTGCATTACTACTATGATTCTTCTCTTGCAGCTTGTCCCAACTTGTCGGGATCGCACTCTTGTAGGTTTGCTAAGTCTACAGAGCATTAATGGGTATCCTGTTTTTTGCGACACGAGTCCCTGCCGGAGTTTACAAGCAGGGTGAGATTCCAGGCTTTTCTTTACTTATTGATCAATATACGGGAAAGCGTGTTATTTAAATTTCTCAGGAAACTGTTTTACGATGCCCTCGGTAAGCATATCTGCCATTTCCAGAATTTCATTATGTACTTTATCGTAGGCTGATACATCTGCATCAAAATCTTTTTTAATTCTTGCAACAGCCTCATCGGTTGTTAATTTAAGATGATCATGCATCATTTTTTTCAAATCGTTTAGCTTCCAATTAGGGTTCGCTTTACTAAGAAAAGATGAGATTTCATCTGCATTTGCGTACCATTTTTTATTGGCTGCATCTAAGGCCGCATTGTCTGAGGCCTTGGCTGCTTTCACCACGTCTGCTGAAATAGTGATATGATCATGAAGCAATGCGGTCAATTTGTTTCCTGCATCTTCACCATAAATTGGTTTAATGGCATTCCCGATATCATCCTGGTTTTTCAGCAATCTTTTTACTGCCTGGTCAGCCCCGGGTAAATCATCTACAAGACAACAAATCACATTTCGTGTCCAGGTTATGTGATCTTCCCACAATTTGCGCATATTTGTGCGAAGCTCATTTGCAGCAGGAGATGAGAAATTCATTTTCATTTGTCCAAATGAATCAAACGAAAAAAATAGGGCCATCAATATGGCAACAGCAACAAAAATACTCTTAGACTTTTTCATACCTGCATTCTTTTTAAAAGTGAAATAGATTTTTAAACATCCTACTATTTGAGTTGCGGAAGGGCTTTTGGTTACATTTTTTTCATGATAATCAAAAAAATATGCGAATGAGTCGTGGCCTCAGAATAAAATTCGAGGTTTATTTTTATTACCAAACCCTCTCCGGAACAAAGTATCTTAGCTTATGCAGAAGCCCTTTTGCATCATTGCAGTCAGTTTTTCATCTTTGCTGACCGCCGCACAACCGGCTGTAAGAAATGAACCGAGACATCATAATGTTTTTGAAAATGATTACATCCGGATCCTCGATGTGTTCATTCCCCCTCATGATACGACGCAATTTCATATACACAATACGCCATCAGTGTTCATCATGCTTAGCAAAACGGCTACTGGATCACAATTGAAAGGCGGGCAACCCGTAAAAGATATTTCCGTGGCCGGGTCATACTGGTACGATAGCCTGGTTACACCACGCATTCACCGGGTATGGAATGAAGACAGTACCTGGTTTCATCCGATGGATATCGAGCTGATCGCCGGCAAGCCTCATAGCGACCCGCCCGTTTTACAAAATCCTTTTTTACAGTTGTCCTTTAATAAACCCCTGGTGAATGGATATCATTTACAATTACAAAAGAATACAACTATAGAGTTGCCAGTATCTGCAACGGGCTATTTACTGGTAAGTACCGGGGATGCAATTGTAAAATATAGGGTGAATGATCTTATTCAGCACCGAACTATGAAAAGCGGGCATTATACCTGGATAGAACCGGGTAAACCATTCTCGATAACTTCTGATGGAAATACTCCTACCGGCTTTTTGCTTTTACAATTAAAATAGAAATCTCTAATCATTTGTTGAATCTTGAATACTAAATGAAAAGTCTTTACTGAATTTTTCATTAGCACCGCTTAAGGAAAGAAGAGAATGTTTCACAATAATAATGCTGTGAAGCCAACCTAAAATCATCAGTTGTGAATATCAATATCGACGCCGGTATGAGGCGACCTGTGATGATGATGTTCGTAACTCTCGCTATGACGATGATTCTGCCGATAATAGCGATGCTCTACGCATCCGGGAAGAAAAAATGCAATAAATAAAGTAACAAAAACCACTTTCAATACAATCTTTTTCATGTTCGATGTTTATGATAATTATTTTTCAATGATTCGCACATGCAAAGTTGAGTGGCTTTAGATGATTAATGTTACACAACTCTGGAAATAAGTTGTATAATTCACACATACAAACAAGCATGTGATATATTGCATACGTTCTCAATCAGGGTAAAAGCAATAAATTTTTTTTTTGGCTGCCGGTTTATCCGCCAACCTGTAAGAAGTGCTGAAGTTTTTTTATTTATTGAACACAACGGAGGATGCCCGATTAGATCAAACCGCTTATTTCTAATATAGTAGCCAAAAAACGATTTGCAATCCGAAAATTTTCTTTTTGTTCGTGGATCTGGGTCATATCTGTTAATGCATGATATAAATTATTTCGATACTGGCTAATGATTATTAATAATGCCAGTGCTCTGTCTCTCAAAGACGGATTTTCTGCAAGCAATGTACTTTCAACAAAAGCAGGATTATCGGACTTTCTGAGATTTAAAAAAGTAAATCTTAGATTTATTTTATCCTTGTCAACATACTTTTTTTTAAAATATTCAAATGTATTTGTGGTAATTTTTTCTGCACTATCCAGGGAAGTAGCAATACTGTCAACAAATTTTCCGAGTATAGCAAGCGTCGGGTTGTTGTCACAAGCCCTGTCCTCAAAAATATTCCAAACCAGGCTGAAGTCTTTGATCGATTTTATTGCTTTTTCATCTAATGCCGAACCCAGTTTGCTATTGATCCACTCTGTAACATCGAATGCCATATTTTCGCCAATTTTTTAAAATTGTTATTTCCCTTTAGTATCCGAATATATGCAAGGGAGAGCACATTCGAAATCTCTTTCTATTCACCACTACTCCGGGCGAGTGTGAGAATCAGGACAATTTTGTTTCAGAGAGTATTTTCTTTGCCTTTTCCAGATCGTTGGAAAAAATTTTTAGTTCTATTCCGCCTAAAGGATTTAAGCCTACCACATTTTCATCCACAAGGAAAGACTCTATTCCTTCTTCCTTTATTTTACTTTGGACAAAATTAGCCTCCAAGGCATCATTGAAGACTTTAAGAACCACTATCTCATCTTTGCTATGTGTGATCATTTATTTTTCTTTTAAAGGTACAGCAAAGAGTCTTTGCCGCTCTTTTATTTTGTTAAATACCGGGCAGGCAACAACGTGAGCTAAGAATCCGTTATTTTTCTTAGCTTCAATTCTTCTTATCAATTCTCTCCCGGAAAACCAACCAAACCATTTTTATACCATCTTCAAAACTGTTTATGAAGAAAATTTATTTCTCATTAGCTTTTGCAATCACCGTGTTAATGCTTGCATGCAATTCAGAGAACAAAGAACAAAATGCCGATTCAAAATCAAACGCTGCTTCTTTTGACATACAAAAGGCAAGAGCATTTATCGACAGCATCAATGCAAAATGGGTTAAACAAATAAAGAATGGCGACTCAATGTCGCTGGCCTCACACTATAGTTCTGATGCAGAAATGCTCATGGATAAAAGTGAGCCCATTAAAGGAAATGGCATCCTTTCAGCATGGGGTGATGTCGTTCGCTCAGGACTGACAGACTGGACATTTACCACTACCGATCTCGAAGGCGACGCCAATTTTTTGATCGAGACAGGAACTTATGAAATCAAAGATGCCAATAAAAAACCCGCAGACAGGGGCAAATATGTAGTGGTATGGAAACAACAAAACGGGGAATGGCGATTATATCGTGATATTGGCAACAGCAGCCCGATTGAATCAAAATAAATTGCAATTATGCACCAATTTTTTTAGAAGAATTCCGATAAGGGCGTAATAATTGCTTCAACATGATACAGGTCTTCACGCCTTTAATTCCTTCAATGCATCATATACGAGAAAAGCAGGCCACACGATAGCTTTCAGGAAACCTAAAACCCCCATCCAAAAACTGGTTGCCTGTAAAATATAATAGATGGCCGCGCCGATAAAACCGAGACCATATACTGCATTGCTCGAGGTATTGTGATGAATTACTTTATCTCCCATTGAAACTTATTTTTAAAATTTAAAAACATAAATCTAAAGACCAGGAATTCAAATCCGGATGATCTTTATCAGGATATGACTATATTATTAAAGATACGACATGCTGTTGTTGGCAGCATTTTAAATAAAAAAACCATACAGACGGAGTTTTTTATACTACAATTGCTGGTAACGTGGAGTTTATCCCGATAACATCGGGGCTAAACTCCAACAAAGTCAAAATGCATATTACTGCGGAACATATACCGCATATCCCCTCGGCGGCGCCCAAAAATCGGAAGCTCCATTTTCATTTGTCCATTTATTTGCAGGTAGAGTATTGATATTTCTTCCATTCCACGCGAGTGCTGCAAATTCTTTACCCGGCCATTGTGTAGTTACTTCCTGTCCATTCCATCCTTCGCTATTATTTAACACGAACACCAAACCACTCTGTGTGTCATTGCCGGTCCTTTGCATGATGTACAGATCATTATCGCAGTATAGAATATTTGTTTTGCCGCCGGCATATCGTTCATGCAAACGAACTAAAGCTTCAATGCCATTTGCTGTGCCGTTCATGGCAAGACCGTAATTAAAGTAATCCTGCCAGAAAATACAGGGATATCCTTCATGGGTAAGTATAAATGAATAAGCCAGCATCTTGTCGTTGATCACCGGATCGTTTTGTGCAAGATCATGGTTCTCGACAAAGGTTACTGCCTGCAGGCTAAGTCCGTCAGTAATTAACGTTCCATCCTGGCAAAGGATCCTGAGATCAAATCCATCCTGATCACACAGAGCTTTCAGCCGGTAACGAAGCGGAAAATCAAATGCACTGACCGGGTTGTCGGTGTAAGCATTGGTTTCTCTCAACCAATTCGTAATAAATTTATCTTCACCCCAGTACTCTCCTACTCCAAAAGGAGAAAATTTATTTGTTCCGTTTTTTTGATAGAGTCTTTCCAATATTGCCGTGATGATCCACGTGCCATATCCTTTTACAAAATCATACCGCAACCCATCTATCCCAATCTTTTCGATCAGCCATTGTGCATAGTCCATGATCTCAGTATAGACATAAGGATTACGATGACAGAGATCAGGCATGCCTTCAAAAACCATATCATCCATGCGTTCAAAATAGCAGGGATGATAACATGTCCAGTCACGGTTAAATTTTTTACTGCCGGGATTGTATTTTGTCCATCTTTTGCTGCCATCAAGTCCATTGATCTCTTCTTCATCAGCACCATTTGTATGATTAAGCACCATGTCGGCATATACCTGTATGTTATACTTGTGAGCTTCATTTATGAGATCTTCCAATTCCTGTTGTGATCCAAACCATGTTTTGACAGAACCTTTTTGATCAATGCTTCCCAGGTCATAAAAATCATAAGGATCGTATCCCATCGACATGCCATTAATATTGGCAGCTTTACATGCAGGTGGCAGCCACAATGCGGTGAAGCCGGAATCGGCGATTGTTTTTGCTTTTTCTTTCAGGAAATTCCACCAGGTGAATTCCTGATTTTCCAATTTGGGGCAGTCCCAATAAAAAGCTTGCAGAATAACTCCCATAGCAATGGTTTAAGGTTGAATAAAGATAAGTCATAAAAAAACGCGGGGTTGATGGGGAAGAAATTATGTGTGGAAGGAAGGTGCGAAGCAAGGGTGAAATTTGTTATTATTTGAACGATTAACCAGAACATTGGGCATCGCAAAGAAATTTTGGAAAAATTTTTCTTCCAAAGGGCAATTGAGGCAGGCAATTTGCTTATTGCCTCATTCAGGATACCTTTGAGTATGGATCCAAAACGCGATAATCATCAACCCAAAAAAAACGTTTATGCCAAACACAACTAAACTGAAACGCAAAGGGGCAAAAAAGATCCTGGTTGTTGAAGACGAGGGCCAAATAGGTTTGGTGCTGGACATGGTTCTCGGGGAAAAAGAATTTCAATTGGATTATGTAAACAACCTTTTGTCTGCTGATGAATATCTACAGAAACAAGAACCTTCAGTGATCATTTTGGACAATAAGCTTCCGGATGGATTTGGAGTTGATTTTATCAGCTATATCAGGAAAAAGCATCCTTCTGTAAAGATCATCATGATTTCCGGTTTTGCTACTGCCCGGGACGTGGCTTTGGAAAACGGAGCCGATATGTTTTTTGAAAAACCTTTTTCTTTAGACGAATTCCATGAGGCGATCAATCGTCTTGTACAATGAGATAGGCGGCACATGTGTGTTGTACCCGATACAATCCAGATATTAAAAAACTCTGTCGCCTCCCGCTTACGTCAGCACTGTAAATTCCAATAGTATCAGGACTCGTGGGCGTTTCATTTTACTGCAGATTATTTGCAAGACTTTACGCCTTTTTTGGTGTAGTGAACTAAACAAGAAGCAGCATCCATGTCGAACATCACCGGAAAATAAGTTTTGCATAGGAATATCATGAACTTGTTAATTATTACCAGAAGTCGTTGAAATGGGAAATAAAGTAATAAGGTTGGTCTTTTTATGCAATTGTTGCTACTAAGGTAATAAGGTAAATCACCAATTCATTTTCTGAAATATCCTGAATTACACTGAGTCCGTCCAGGCG
>JBIOGV010000081.1:0-12934 GCA_044448365.1 Chitinophagales bacterium | reverse complement strand
TGAAAGAGTGGTTCGTTATGAAGACAAGCTGATCGATGAAAAGAATTTCATGTATGCTGATCCCACTTTTTTTGATATTTTTTCATTTCATTTATTGAAAGGAGATCCCCATTCCGTTTTAAACGCTCCTTACCGGGTTGTACTCACCGAATCTTCAGCGAAAAAATATTTTGGTGGTGAGAATCCAATCGGTCATTCATTGCATGTAGGCAATGACAGCAATTTGTACCAGGTTACCGGAATTATACAAAATTGCCCCCCAAATTCGCAAATAAAATTTGATTTTCTTGCATCATTTACTTCATTGGGCATTGAAAAAGAAGCTGAAAACTCTTATTGGGATGCGAACTACACAACTTATCTCTTATTAAAAGATAAGAACTCAATTGCTTCATTGCAGTCAAAGCTTCCTGCATTTATGAAAAAGGAAATGGCCGGGCAGGGTGCTACTGTCAATATGTCTCTTGAACCATTTGATAAAATACATTTGCATTCGCCTTATGATGCCTTTGAACCCAACAACAACATCGCCTATATTTATATTCTTGCAGCCGTTGCCCTGCTGATACTTATCATTGCCGCCTCAACCTATATCAATCTCAGCACTGCCCGGTCAATTGAAAGGGCAAAGGAAGTGGGTGTGCGAAAAGTGATCGGCGCTGAAAAAAATCAACTTTTTTGGCAATTTATCGGTGAATCAGTTTTACTCTGTTTGGCATCAGTCATATTAAGCCTGCTCATTGCAACATTACTGTTATCATCTTTCAATCAATTAACAGGCAGGCAACTTTCGAGCTCCTCTCTTTTTTCTTTACCGTTTCTTTTATTCTCGGTGATCATTGTTGTCTGTGTAAGTCTTTTGGCAGGAAGTTACCCGGCATTAATCCTTACCCGGTTTCAACCGGCAAAAGTCTTAAAAGGTGCGTTTAAAAATACCGGTTCGGGACAATTACTCAGAAAATCACTGATCGTTTTTCAATTTGTGATTTCAGTATTTCTTATCGTGACAACTTTCATTATACAAAAACAACTCTATTTCATTCAGCATAAAAAATTAGGCTATGATCGTGAACATGTATTGGTATTGCCAATGGATGATAAAATGCTTGCCAATATTGATCTGATCAAACAGGAATTCAAATCAAATCCTGATGTCATCAGCACTTCGCGTTGTGTGCGGTCACCGGTTGAAGGTGGAGGCGGATATAATATGCGTTCTTCAACTATGCCTGAAGACCAGCAAATAAATGTGACTGCCAACCCGGTTGATGAAGATTATATAAAAACAGCGGGCCTGCAAATCATCACCGGATCCGATCTCACTTGGCAGGATATAAAAGACGCATCAACTAATGATTGGGACAAAAATTTATATCATTTTATTCTAAATGAATCGGCTGCAAAACAATTAGGATGGACGCCACAAGAGGCAATCAACAAAAAAATGTTTATGGGTCCGCGCGTGGGCTATGTAAAAGCGGTTGTAAGAGATTTTCATTTTGAATCATTGCATAATGCCATTAAGCCTTTTGTATTGTTTCCAGAATTAAGGGGAAGAGAATTGCTGGTGAAACTTAATGGACAACATCTTCAGCAAACCATTTCTTTTCTTGAATCAAAGTGGAAGACGCTTGTGCCAGAACGCCCGTTCGAATATCGTTTTATGGATGATGATTACAATAAACTTTATAATGCAGAGATACGATTGGGTAAGGTGATGAATATTTTTTCTGCTATTGCCATACTGCTTGCCTGTCTTGGTTTGTTCGGCCTTTCTTCTTATGCAGCGCAGCAACGCATTAAGGAAATCGGAATCAGAAAAGTATTGGGCGCATCGGTCAGTAATATCGTTGTTGCTTTATCAAAAGATTTTATTCGCCTTACCATAATTGCAATTGCTATCGCACTTCCCATAGCAGGGTGGGCGACTGCAAAATGGCTGCAGGATTTTAGTTATAGAACCGATATTAACTGGAGCATTTATGTTATCGCAGGTGTTGTAACGATCTTATTTACTGTTGTAACTGTGAGCTTCCAGGCAATCAAGGCGGCAATAGCAAATCCCGTGAAATCTTTACGAACAGAATGAGTTTAAAATGAAAAGTCTGCCGGCAGGAAGGCAGGTTTGAAAACTGAATAAAAATAAAGTTATGTTTAAAAACTACATTAAAACCGCTTTTAGAAGTTTCCGCAGCCAACGAGTCTCATCACTGGTAAATATTATGGGTTTATCAATGGGGGCTGCAAGTTTTATTTTGATCATGTTATTTGTATTCCACGAAAATGGCTATGAAAAATTTTATAAAAATGCAGCTTTTATATATAGGATAACGCCTCCTGCAAATGCCAGGACTGCCCCGATACTTTCTTCGTTGTTAAAAAAAGATATTCCTGAAGTTGAAAGCTCTGTGAGATTATTACGTTCCGGAGGTATAATTAAATCGGATTATCATTTCTATAACGAAGACAATGTTTTTTTTGCAGATGCAGATTTCCCGGAAATGTTTTCTTATAATTTTCTCGCCGGCAGCAGAAATACTGCACTGGTTGATCCTTATTCAATGATTATTTCTCAATCTACAGCTAAGAAATATTTTGGTTCGCATGAGGCTATGGGAAATATATTATATATCCAGGACACAATTCCCGTTAAAATTACGGGCATATATAAAGATCTGCCTGCAACCACACATTTAAAGGCAGATATGATTATCTCATTTGCTACCCGAAAAATAATGGGGGCGAAACTCGATACATGGGATATTAATGTTTATTACACGTATGTAATGCTTACGAAGAATGCCGACCCCGCAGGCTTTCAAATAAAACTTAATGATTTTGTCAGGAAAAATATTAATGTACTGCCCAACAGGGAAGATTATAAATTGATTGCACAAAACATAAGTGATATTCACCTGAATTCTGCCAAAGCAATGGAAATTGAGCCAAATGGAAATAAGATCACTATCCGAATTTTCATTTTTATTGCATTATTCATATTGCTAATTGCATGTATCAACTATATCAATATCTCTACAGCAACTGCATCGAGAAGAGCAAAGGAGATCGGGCTTCGTAAAACCATTGGTGCACTTCGTACTCAGTTACTGAAACAATTTTTGTTTGAATCAGTTTTGATGTCGTTGATATCACTTGCATTGGCTGTAGTGATTGCAATCTTGCTTTTGCCTGTTTTAAATTCAATAACGGGCGTCGATTTAAAAGATAGTGATCTTCTTAACGGATGGATACCTTTTTTAATTATTGGTTTTGGTGTTTTGATTGGATTATTAACTGGAATTTATCCTGCAACTGTACTTTCCTCTTTCAATCCTGTTGTAAACTTAACTCAAAGAAATTCCCAGGGAAAACAAAAAATCAATTTCAGGCAATCACTTGTTACCATCCAGTTTTCACTTTCTTTAATACTTGTTATAGGAACAATTATTATTTACAATCAGCTCAATTTTATGAAAGGCCAATCCCTGGGCTTTGATAAAGAACATGTTTTAATATTACCTTTTAATTACGATGGCAAGGTTGCAGGCAAATATGTTGTACTTAAACAGGAATTCCTGCAACAGCCCGGAATAAAATCTGTTACTGAGTCCGGAGATATACCAGGTAAGATGGCTACAACTATGTCTCTTTGGTCAGAAGGAATGCCAATTAATAAAACTGAAAATATTCAAACTCTTTATGTGGATTTTGATTTTATCACTACTTACGGAATGAAAATGTTGGCAGGAAGAGATTTTTCCAAATATATATCTTCTGATCAAAATGAAGCTTACATTCTTAATGAAGAGGCTGTGAATGCTTTAGGTTGGAATAATCAAAGTGCGATAGGTAAAAAGATAACGGTACATTCTAATGGTAGAGTTGTAGGTGTAGTAAAAAATTTTTATTTCAATTCGCTGCAACAACCCATTACACCACTTGTAATGGCAATAAGGCCTGATTGGAGTGGTTATATTTCTATGCTTGTATCAACCAGAAATATTAATAAAACACTTCAATATATTAACGATACATGGAAAAAAAATTTACCCGACAGGCAGCTGGAATATTATTTTCTGGATGATGATTTTAATAAACTTTATTTAGCTGAAGAGCGGTTAAGCAAACTTGTTAGTATATTTTCGATTCTTTCAATTTTAATTGCTTCGATAGGGATTATAGGCTTAACTATTTTTACTATTGAAAAACGAACAAAGGAGATAGGTATTCGTAAAGCGTTAGGGGCTACTGCAAGCCAGGTTTCATTTCTATTTTCGAAGGAATTTTTAAAACCAGTTTTTTTTGCAATGCTTCTTGCATTTCCTGTAGCAGGGTACCTGATGAACAGGTGGCTACAGGATTTTGCATACCGTGTAAGCATAAGTTGGTGGGTTTTTGGTATTGCCGGTTTGATCGCATCGTTGGTAAGTATTTTAATTGTGAGTTTACTTTCTATTAAAACAGCTTTGGCTAATCCCGTTAAAAGTTTGAGAACAGAATAAAATGGTGAATGGTGAATTGGCAATTGTGAATAAAAATATGTATCAGCTTCTGTACTTCTATGAAACAAGGGTTGCGAGTTCATACCGAACTTGATCCGGAGCAAACTTGTACTGTAACAATTCTGCTGAGCAGGATTCAAAATGCTGAAGTGAGTGACACCTGCCTACCGGCAGGCAGGCAACAGAAGCTGAGTAGAAATATGAAGATGGCTAAATAAATTTCTTATTATCAAAAACAAAAACCAATGAAAAAGTATTTATTATTTCTTGTGCTCTTCGCTTTACAGGTTTCCCTGTTGGCGCAATTCAATTCAGAAAAGGAGCCATTTATGACAAAACCATTGAGTAATGAATCCATAAAAAATGTGGAAGTGCAAACTTCGGGAGGCAGCATTTCTGTTTCCGGCGTAGCTGCATCTGAAGCGCGCATCGAAGTATATGTTTCCACCACCAACAACCGGAATAGTCTTTCAAAAGAAGAGATCCAAAAACGATTGGATGAGCTATATGATTTGAATATTTCTGTTTCTAATAATAAACTAACAGCTACAGCAAAAAGAAAACAGAGAATGGACGACTGGAAAAAATCACTGAGCATTTCTTTCAAAGTTTTTGTGACGAAAGATGTTTCAACCGACCTCACCACAAGTGGTGGAAGTATCAGCTTAACCAACCTGTCAGGGAAACAAAATTTTTCCACCAGTGGTGGCAGTTTGGATATTGATAATGTAAGCGGCAACGTAGATGGAAGAACAAGCGGCGGCGGCATTAACGTTGAAAACTCTAAAGATGATATTGAACTTTCAACAAGTGGCGGCAGCATCGAAGCAAAAAACTGTGACGGAAAATTAAGGCTCACTACTTCCGGTGGTTCGTTAGAATTAAAAGATCTGAAAGGTGAGATCAGGGCAACGACCAGTGGTGGCAGCATTCATGGAAGCAGTATTGAAGGTGAATTGATCTCACATACTTCAGGTGGAAGTATATACTTCACTGATCTGTCTTGCAGTCTTGAAACGTCAACCAGTGGCGGCAATATCGATGTTTCCATGAAAGAACTCGGAAAATATATCAAGATCAGTAATTCAGCCGGCAACATTGATCTGCAATTACCAAAGAACAAGGGTATGGATCTCGATCTTTCTGCAGAAAAGATAAAAACCGATCATCTCGAAAATTTCAGTGGTAAGCTGAATGAAGAAGAAGTGAACGGCAAATTAAATGGCGGAGGAGTATTGGTAAGAGTGGATGCAGGAAGCGGAAGAATTTCTTTGGGGTTGAAATAAAAGGTCGTTCGTCATGAGTCTGTAGTTATACATCGTGAAACCTGAGTCGTGAGACGTCAATAGGCACCCGCTCTCTTTTCACGTCTCACGACAAAAATTAGAAGTTGGCAAATAAAAAGAAACGTCATGATCAAAAATTATTTTAAAACCGCATTACGCAATCTCTGGAAGACCAGGGGGTATAGTTTTTTAAACATTGCCGGTTTAGCAATCGGCATCAGTTGCGCCGCATTGATCTTTCTATGGATCGAAGATGAATTGACCTACAACCACTATTTCAGTAACAGCAAAAACATATATAAAATCAAAGACCGCCAGACTTATGACGGCACCACGTTTGTTTTTGATGCTACTCCGGGAGTACTTGCACAGTCAATGAAAGCCGAGATCCCGGGAATAAAAAACACCGCACGTACAACATGGGGTGAGCCCGTTCTATTTTCTTTAGTTGATAAGACGATTTTCGAGCAGGGGATGTTTGTTGATTCAGGCTTCTTTTCCATTTTTCATTTGGAATTTGTAAAAGGAAATCCTGTCAATGTTTTTGCCCAGCTGCACTCATTGGTCGTTACCGAACGAATGGCAAATAAATTTTTTGGAACTGCAGACGTCGTGGGTAAGTCGATTAAAGTAGATAATGATAAGGATTTTTTGATAACCGGAGTCATAAAAGATCTTCCGGAAAATGCATCGTTTCAAAACGATCACTGGTTTGCTCCGTTTAAAATTTATGAAGACAAAAATACATGGTTGCAATCCTGGGATAATAATGGTATAGTAACCTACGTGGAAACGGAGCCGAAAGCAATCATAGGAGTGATCAATAAAAAACTAAACGGCTATGTAGAAACAAAGAGTAAGGATGCTCTTGCACGAATGTCCATTTATCCCATGAACCGCTGGAGATTGTACGACAACTTTGATAAGAACGGCAATGAACAGAAAGGGCGAATAAAATATGTAAACCTGTTCAGCTTAATTGCATGGATCATTTTAATTATTGCATGCATCAACTTCATGAACCTGGCGACCGCCCGCTCGGAACAAAGGGCAAGAGAAGTCGGTGTCAGAAAAGTAATGGGCGCAGGAAAAAGAAAACTCATTGCTCAATTTATCGGCGAGTCACTGATGATGGCATTTATATCAGCTTTGATAGCCGTAGCAATCATTTTTGTTGTATTACCTGCATTCAACACTCTTGTAGAAAAACATTTATCGGTTGATCTTTCCAATCCTGTTCACATCGGAGCTTTGTTAAGCATTGCTATCCTCTGTGGATTGATTGCAGGCAGTTATCCTGCCTTTTATCTTTCATCATTCAAGCCAATTGCTGTACTAAAAGGACTAAGGCTGAAAACAGGATCCAGTGCAGGTTTCATAAGAAGGGCATTAGTGGTGGTTCAATTTACCATTTCTGTTATCCTCATCATCAGCACCATAATTATTTACCAGCAGATACAACATGCGAAAGACAGAGATCTTGGCTATAATAAAAATGATCTTGTCTATATGGAATTGCAGGGAAAGATGCTGGACAATTTTAATCCCATTAAAAATGATTTGTTAGAATCAGGTTTTGTTGAAAATGCAGGCTTAAGTTCCCAGGATGAATTGGAGTATGGAAGCAATACCGGAGATTTTGGATGGCAGGGAAAAGATCCCAACAGGCAATTACTGGTAAGTATTGATTATGTAAGTCCTGAATTTATTTTGACTACAGGTATGCATTTAAAAGAAGGCAGAGATTTTTATCCTAAAGCTGCCGTGGACAGCAACAACATCATCATCAATGAAACATTGGCAAAGGCCATGAACATGAAAAATGTTGTTGGCAGTATTATTACCAGGGGCGATGGATCAAAATATACCGTTGTTGGTGTAGTAAAAGATTTTATTTATAACAACATGTACACAGCTCCGGCGCCACTGATCATCTTTTGTCTTCCGCAATATGCTAATTTTTTATCAGTTCGTTTCAGACCCAATACGAATCTTCAAACGGATGTGGCAAAAATGGAATCAATAATTAAAAAGGATAACCCCGGTTATCCTGTGGAGTACAAATTTGTAGATCAGGAATTCGATAAATATTTCAAGGCGGAAACTTTGATCGGTAAATTGGCCGGAGTTTTCGCAGCACTTGCCATTATCATTTCTTGTCTCGGTTTATTTGGACTCGCAGCTTATACCGCAGAAAGAAGAACAAAAGAGATCGGCATTCGTAAGGTGCTGGGGGCAAGTGCGGGAGGATTAGCAGGTTTGCTTTCAAAAGATTTTCTCCAACTGGTTTCCATTTCCTGCGTCGTTGCTTTTCCTATAGCCTGGTGGATGATGCATAACTGGCTAAGTGATTTTGATTATCGTGTTCAGATCAGTTGGTGGATATTCCTGGCAGCAGGACTGATGGCTGTTCTAATTGCTCTGATCACAGTAAGCTTCCAGGCAATCAAAGCGGCCATGGCAAACCCGGTGAAATCATTACGAACTGAGTGAGCTTACCCTGTGAAAAGCCTGCCTGCCGGCAGACAGGTTTAAGAACGGAATAATAAAAAAGCTATGAGCCTTTAGCCACGAGCTAATAGCTCACTGCTCATAGCTAAAAGCTTTCTTTATGATAAAAAATTATTTCAAAATTGCATGGAGAAGTGTATTGAAGAATAAATTATACTCCTTCATTAATTTTTCCGGGCTGGCCATAGGGATTACCTGCTGTATTTTGATCGGCGAATATATTGTTGATGAGATCAGCTACGACAAATTCAATATCAACGCCAATCGAATTGCCCGGGTTACAATGGAATACAGTTCGGGCGGCACGGTGAATCAATATGCACAGACAGGTACCAAAGTCGGCCCCCAATTCAAGAGAAGTTTTCCTGAAATCGAGGATTTCACCCGGTTGATGAAATTTCAACGTGTCATCAGTTACCGGGATAAATTATTTTCGGAAAAAAATTTCTTGTATGCCGATCCTTCTTTCTTCAGAATATTTTCATTCCCTTTTGTTGAAGGCAATCCTTCCGATGCCCTAAGCAGCACAGATAAGATTGTATTAACGCAAAGCGCCGCAAAAAAATATTTCGGAAATGATGAAGCCATTGGAAAAATAGTAAAGGTAAACGACAGGAATTTTTCCGTAAGCGCAGTGGTGAAAGACGTGCCCGGCAATTCACAAATTCAGTTTGCCTATGTGATTGCATTTAATAATCTTGATGCGGCTGCAACCGAACAATGGTGGACTGCCAACTACATTACCTATTTGCTCCTGCACAACAAAGACGATATAAATAAAGTGCAGCAAAAGATAACGGCTTACATGAAAACAGGTTCCGTAAGACAAGAGTACGGCGCGGAAGGAAGCGATTATCTTACTTATCACATCGAGCCATTCACCTGGGTGCACATGCATTCAGCACTGGATGGTTTGGAGCCTAACGGAAGCATCATATACATTTATATTCTTGGGGTCATTGCTTTATTGATACTCGCGATCGCCTGTGTCAATTACACCAACCTTTCCACGGCACAGGCGGCAGGTCGAAGTGCGGAGATTGGCATCCGAAAAGTAATGGGTGCTTTGCGATACCAGCTGTTTGCTCAATTCATCAGCGAATCGTTACTGATAACATCTCTTGCAGCCATTGCTGCTTTATTGTTAAGCACGCAATTGTTTCCTTTGTTCAACAGCATTACAGGAAAACATTTGAGCGGATCCATGATGTTTCAGCCAATGCCCCTGCTCTATATTTTTCTTGGAATATTGTTTATCGGTTTTGCAGCAGGTGTATATCCCTCATTGATATTGTCAGGAACTGTTATTATCAAAATTTTGAAAGCAGGTTTCAGTCTTTCTTCTTCCGGAAAAGGCGTAAGAAAATGGTTGATCATGTTTCAATTTGTTATTTCTGTTTTTCTGATTATTGCAACGATCATCATCCTTCAGCAAATAAATTATATACGCAATAAAAATCTTGGTTATGATAAAGAGCATATTCTTGAACTGCCCATTGAGAGCCGTGTAAGTCAGAGCTATTATGCAATAAAAAAGCAGGTAAGCCTGTTGCCGCAGGTGCAAAGTGTCTCAGGAGCTTATTCGTCCCCTGTGCTTGCTGAATGGGGCGATGACATTACCACAGATAATGGATATGGCAAAATAAAACTCCCAATAACCGCTATTCCGGTTGATCTCGATTTCATAAAAACGCTCAACATGAAAATACTTGCAGGCTCTGACTATACTATGGCAGACCTGCAGCAACTTGATGAAAGCAATAAAAATAACAATCCGCAATATGCGTATATGCTTAATGAAACTGCTCTCAAAAAAATCGGGTGGTCTCTGCAGCAAGCCATCGGCAAAACGATAAGCGTTAGCGGATCAAGACCGGGCGTCGTAAAAGCCGTTGTAAAAGATTTCAACTTCCAATCCATGCACGAACCCATTGGTCCTTTGATGATTTTTCTCGATACTCAATGGGTAAGAAATATGTTTGTAAAGGTCTCCGGCAGCAATATTTCAAACACCGTTCAGCAAATTGAAAAGATATGGAAAGACCGTGTGCCCTACCGGCCTTTTGAATATCGTTTTCTGGATGATGAGTTCGAGAGTCTTTACAAGACAGAACAGCACACAGCACAACTGTTCAGCATTTTTAGCGGTCTTGCAATTTTGTTAGCGTGTTTAGGTTTATTTGGGTTGACCGCATTCACAACTGTTCAGCGAACCAAAGAAATAGGTATACGCAAAGTGCTGGGTGCAAACGTGACAAGCATTGTATCCGCTTTGTCAAAAGATTTTATGAAGCTCGTATTGCTTGCATTCATGATAGCTTCACCTGTTGCATACTATTTCATGCACCAATGGCTCGGGGGATTTGCATACAGAATCAGCATCAGTTGGTTAGTATTTGCAGTTGCAGGAATTGCAGCATTGTTGATTGCCCTTGTTACGGTCTGCTTTCATGCGATCAAAGCAGCCATTGCTAATCCTGTGAAAAGTTTGAGAACAGAATGAAAAAAATCTATAAGCTATGAGCTTGTAGCTAAAAGTTTTTTTATGATCAAAAATTATTTAACTCTTGCATTCCGCAACCTTAGCAAACGTAAAGGATATTCTGTTTTGAATATTTTAGGTCTTGTAATCGGCATTACCTGCTGCCTGCTCATTTTCCAATATGTTTCTTATGAAAGGAGCTATGATCAATTTCAACCGCATTCAAAACAGATCGTACGGTTGCGACTGGATTCCTATCAACAGGGAAAGCTGGCCTGGCAATCAGCTACAAGTTATCCCGGCATCGGCCCTGCTTTAAAAAGAGATTATCCTGAAGTGGAAAATTTTTGCCGGCTTATTGATAACAACGTGGTCCTGGCAAATTCTAAAACCAATGTAAAGTTCAAAGAAACAAAAGGATATTATGCTGATCCTGCTGCCATTAAAATGCTTGGAGTAAAATTAGTAAAAGGTGTTGCCGCCAAAGCACTGAACAACACCAATAATATTATCATTTCCGAGAGCATGGCAAAAAAATATTTTGGAAAAGAAGAGGCTCTTGGTCAACGATTGGAGATCCGCGATGGCAATGCTCCGAAAGATTATAGTTATGAAATTTCAGGCATATTCAAAGATTATCCTGCTAATTCTCATTTGATCATTAATTACCTGGTTTCTTATGCTACTCTCAATAGTGAACTGAAACAATCCGGTGATACCAGCAATGCGGCAGAAACATCTTTTGGATGGTATGATTTCTATACTTATCTGCAATTAAAGCCAAGTACTGATCTGAAAAATTTTGAATCGAAATTTCCTTCTTTTTGCAACCGCTACATAAACAGCCGGGAATGGAACAAAACAAATAATGTAAAAGTCGCACTTTCCATCATTCCGCTTTCCAATATTTATTTATACTCCAATTACAACCAGGAAGCCGAGGTGAATGGCAATGGCAAGTCTGTGAGTTTTATGTTCCTGATCGGCTTCATCATCATGGCCATTGCCTGGATCAATTATATCAATCTCGCCACTGCCCGATCTGTTGAGAGAGGCAAGGAAGTAGGTGTAAGAAAAGTGCTGGGTGCCGGAAGAGCACACCTGGTAAAGCAATTCATGCTGGAGAGTTTAATACTGAATTTTCTTGCAGCAGTGATCGCATTTATTGCAGCGTTCATTTTATCACCGTTATTTAATTCATTAATGGGTCGTGAAAATTCTACTGGTTTTTCTCTAACCACCAATTATTGGCTCTTGTTTGCCGCCATATTCATATTTGGCACTTTACTTTCCGGATTATATCCTGCATTCGTAATGTCAGGCTACAAACCCGTTAGCGTTTTAAAGGGTGCATTTAAAAATACTTCAAAAGGATTATTGTTAAGAAAAGGATTGATCGTCCTTCAATTCAGCATTTCCGTTATTCTTATTGCAGGAACCATTGTTGTCTTCCGCCAAGTAAGTTTCATGCGCCACCAGGATCTTGGCGTAAATATCAATCAAACATTGGTAATCGATGGTGCGCAAACATTAAAGGATTCTTTGTACCAAAACTCCTATCAGCCATTCAAAGATGAAATGCTGAAGCAACCGGGCATTAAAAGCATGAGTGCATCCACCACTGTGCCCGGAGAAGAAATTTACTGGACAGCAGGCATTAGAAGATTAAATCCCCCTAATTCAGAAAGTGTAACGCTTTATCATCTCGGGATTGATTACGATTTCATTCCACAGTTCCAGTTAAAACTTATTGCAGGAAGAAATTTTTCCAAAGATTTTTCTACCGATGAAAAAGCAGCCATCTTAAATGAACAGGCCGTTTCATTATTAGGGTTTAAAAATCCACAGGATGCCATCAACCAGAAAATAATAAGAATAGACACTTTAACCATTATTGGCGTTGTACAAAGCTTTCATCACCAGGGGTTGCAAAAAGCAATTGATCCGCAGCTGATATTGTTGCGACCGGATACACGAAATTCCTATTCGATAAAACTATCGAGCAGTGATATGTCGAAGAGCATAGCAACCATTCAAAGTATCTGGAATAAATATTTTCCCAGCGATCCTTTTAATTATTTTTTCCTTGATGAATTTTATGATGCTCAGTACAAAGCCGACCAGCAGTTTGGAAAAGTATTTACATTATTTGC
>JBIOGV010000080.1:0-13028 GCA_044448365.1 Chitinophagales bacterium | reverse complement strand
TTCGGATTGCCCAGGAATTCATCCAGTTTGTCAATTAATTTTTTGCTGCTCACATGCTCAAGATCTTCGGCCACAGCATGTACTTCATCCCACCTGAATTTTAATTTTTCAGCCAGAAAAAATTCCCATAACCGGTGTCTCCGGATGATGTCCAGCGCTACTTTCCTTCCTTCATTACTTAACCGGAAGCCCTGGTAGGGCTGATAGTGCAATAACTTTTTGGCTTTTAATTTTTTCATCATATCGGTAACAGAAGCAGGTTTTGTGTTTAGTTTTTCAGCCACGGCATTTGTGGTCACTGTATTCTGATCAGCCTGCAAATGAAAAATTGCCTTAATGTAATTCTCCGCACTGGTTGAATAATTCAGCATGTCTAAATTAAATTTTAGACAAATCTAAAAAAAGAAATGAAATAATGAAAATTTCAGGCTGATTTAAAAAAAGAAAGAGGTAAATTCGAAGTTTATTGGAATGATTGTATGAAAGGAAAAATCTGGTTGGCCGTATCTTTTTTGGTTCTGATTCTATCGGGTTGTTCACACAAAAAGAAAGTTTCGTTGTCAGGAGAAGAGCCTGTGGACATCAGTGATTTCATTAAGACATTTGAACCTTTAAGCCTTCCTTACCAGATTGCAGATACTTCGGTCGTTAAAAAAACAGATGACACCCTGTTGATAAGCCATAAGGTCTTAAATCATTTTATCCCTGATAGTGTGCTGTACAGGATCCTGGGTAAAACTGAAAGGTCAAAAATGTACCCGCTGGGTCGAATTTCATCGTCGGATGGAGGGACTTACATTTTCATAAAAACTTTGTCAGCCGATTACAAATCAATCATTCTTCTTTGCTTTGACAGGAAAAATAAATTTATTGCCGGCATGCCTGTATTGGTTCCGGATACAAACCCGGCTACACAGCAATATTTTAATATTGATAAAACTTATACGCTTTCAAAAGGCATCACAAGAAGAAATGTGGATGGAATAACCAGGGAGGGTAAGAACGTATATGTTCTCAATGAGCCGGCAAGATCTTTTTTACTTATTATGACCTCCGCTTTGGATGAACAAAAAGTAGATCTTATCAATCCCATTGAATCCTTGCCCAGGAAAAATAAATACTCGGGGGATTATGTAAGGGACAAATGGAATCTTGTTTCCATTCGCGACGATAAAAAACAATCCCGTATTGCTTTTTTTGTTCATTTTGAAAAGAAAAATAACTGCACCGGTGAGCTAAAAGGTGAAGCCGGTTTTACTTCAGCCAATACAGCGATATACCGCTCTGGCGGAGATTTCTGTATGCTGCAATTCGATTTTACATCTTCGTCGGTTACCATAACTGAACTGGAAGGTTGCGGTTCACACCGCGGAGTTGATTGTGCATTTCAGGGAACGTTCCCGAAGAAAAAAGAGATTAAAAAGAAAGAAATAAAAAAGCCACAGAAAAAATTAATTAAATAGTTTTTAATCAATCTTAATTGCTGCCAAATAAAGTTTTTCACTTGCCGTGTGAACAAGACGTTGATTGATAAATTTTTTGCCTGTATATTCGCACACATTGTGTAAAATTCACACTATGAGTCTTAAAAATTTCAAAGTACCATATCCTATTGATCCACGCTATACAAAGCGGGTTGCCTATTTTTCTATGGAATACGCCATTCATCAGCCTTTAAAAATTTACAGCGGAGGTTTGGGATTTTTGTCTGGTTCACATTTGCGCAGCGCCTACGAATTAAAGCAGAACCTGATTGGCATTGGCATTTTATGGAAATATGGTTATTATGATCAGGCCCGCAACCAGGATCAGACGCTCCAGGTTACCTGGATGGAAAAGCAGTATAGTTTTTTGGAGGATACCGGAATTAAATACCAGATCACAGTCCATGAGCATCCTGTTTGGGTTAAGGTTTTTTATCTGGATCCTGAAAGATTTAACACCGCTCCGTTATTTCTGCTTACCACGGATATAGCTGAGAATGATTATGTTTCCCAAACTATCTCACATCGTTTATATGATGCAAATGTTGCAACAAAAGTCGCCCAGTTTATTTTGCTCGGTGTTGGCGGCGCCAAGTTGCTTGATGAATTGGGATTCAAACCAGAGGTGTATCATTTAAATGAAGCACATGGCCTGTCAGCTGCATTTTATCTCTATAAAAAATACGACAACAATATAGATGAGGTAAGGAAGCGATTAGTGTTTACCACACATACTCCCGAGGAAGCGGGTAATGAAAAACATGATATACAGCTTTGCCATAAAATGAGTTACTTCTGCGGACTCACTGTTGATGAAGTAAAAAAACTTACCGGTAACCCGGATGATCTATTCAACCACTCATTGGCAGCATTGCGTTTTGCAAGGCTGGCAAATGCTGTATCACAACTTCACGGAAGGGTTTCAAGAGCCATGTGGAGTAAGTATGATAATATTTGCAATATCATATCTATTACGAATGCCCAGAATTGGAGATACTGGGCCGATGAACAGCTCTATGATGCAAAGGATAGAAACGATAATCCCGCATTTGATGAGCGAAAAAAGTTTCTTAAAAAAAGAACGTTTGAAATTGTTGCCGATCAAACCGGAAAACTTTTCGACACAAAAATTTTTACCATCGTTTGGGCGCGGCGGTTTGCGGGTTATAAGAGGGCGAGTTTTCTAACGGCGGATGAAGAGCGTTTTGAAGAACTGATCAATAATAAAAAATACCCGGTGCAAATCATATGGGCCGGCAAGCCTTATCCTGTTGATTATCCCGCTATCACTGAATTCAATAACCTTGTGCATTTGAGCAGAAAGTATAAAAATGTATCGGTTCTTATTGGCTATGAGCTGATGCTTTCAAGACGTTTGAAACAGGGAGCAGATTGCTGGTTGAACAATCCCAGGGTACCGCGCGAAGCATCGGGCACCAGCGGAATGACTGCAGCTATGAATGGAGCCGTAAATTTTTCCACTGATGACGGGTGGATACCGGAGTTCATCAAGAATGCGGCAAACGGTTTTGTTGTTCCTATGGCTGATTATACAAGTATGACGGTGCACGACCAGGATGATTATGATTTAAAATGTTTGTACGAGATACTGAATGACCAGATATTACCACTTTATTATGATAATTATGAAGGCTGGCGCCTGATAGTTAAAAATGGAATGAGGGATGTTCGTTTTCAGTTTGACAGCAACAGGATGGCAAACGAATATTATGAGTTGTTGTATAAATAAAATTTCATGCAGCCGCCATCATAGTTGCATTTTATCCTTGACTATGGGAGAAAGAGCTGCTCGAAACATTGTCGAAGATTGCGATCCAGTACTTTCAATGTTCGGACTGGTTTACCGAATGCCTTCAGTAAGTTGTTCAATGGTTTTCTCAGCAGAAAAAAAGCTCACTAATTTATTGATCACACCTTCCACTAAAGCATCAGGGCAGGAAGCCCCGCTGGTCAAAAGAATTTTTAAAGGTTGTTTTGCAGGCAGGAAACCGTGGGTATGTATTTCTTCTTTTTTATGAAAATCATAATGCAGAATCTCTTTTGACGAAAGAATCTTTTCCTCGTTATTTATGAAATAGGTCGGCAATTTTTTTTCGCAAAGTTCAACAAGATGTGAAGTGTTGGAAGAATTATAGCCGCCAACTACGATCCCAAGATCGCCATCTGTTTTCAGCAGGTCGATCACTGCATTTTGATTATCGTTCGTTGCATAACAAAGTGTGTCGCGGGTATCTGCAAAATGTTCTTCAATATTTTCATCCGTCAATTCATACATGCGGATCATTGTTTGTTTCAGATAGTCCGCAATGGCCTGGGTATCGCTGGCCAGCATAGTGGTTTGATTGACCACGCCAATTCTTTGAAGATCTGTATCGGGGTTAAAATTTTCCGAATACTGATCTTTGAATTCCTCATAAAAGGAAAAATAAGATTTTTCGCCGGTAATATATTTCGCAAGTTCCCGGGTTTGTTCAAGATCTCTGACGATCACTGATGGAGAGTTTACAGAAGCATGAGAAAATGTAGCTCGTGTTTCTTCATGCTTTGGTTTACCGTGAATAATAATTGTGTAATGCTGTCGGGCGATCGCTTCAGACCGGTTCCAAACCTTTTCTACAAAGGGACAGGTGGTGTTATATTTTTCAGTTTGAATACCTATCCTGTTTAATTTCATTTCAATTTCAAGAGTCGTCCCGAATGCAGGAATAAGAACAATATCGTCTGGGTTCAATTCATCAAAAGAGATCAGCACATTACCGTAAGTATCCTGCAAAAATTGTACACCATGGGCCTGCAGGTCAGAATTTACCTGCGGATTGTGGATCATCTCACTCAGTAAGAAGATTCTTTTACCTGGATTCTCCTCTACCGTTTTAAAGGCAATATCGATAGCATTTTCCACACCATAACAAAATCCGAAATGACGGGCTAGATAGAATTTCAAAGGCCCAAAGTCAAGAAGAGTAGGAGTAAAGTCCTTTTTCATCTTATCCATTTCTTTCCGTCTTTTTTTAATCGCGGTGATCAATGGACTTCGGTATATTATCGGGACTTCGAATTGCTTCATAAAACTTTTGCAATTTACCGAATACATTATTGATGTTAAAGCTGTTTTCGTTAAAACATAATTTTCTTATAATCGCTCAAGTCGCTATTTTCACAACTTTTATGAGTTACGATTTTAAACCTCTTGATTGGACACATGCAACGAATATTTATGAAGTAAATATTCGCCAGTATACAAAAGAGGGGAGCTTTAAGGCTTTTGCTAAAGAATTACCCCGGTTAAAAGACATGGGTGCAAAAACGCTTTGGTTCATGCCCATTACTCCCATTGCTCAAAAAAATAAAAAAGGAATTCTTGGGAGCTACTATGCTGCATCTGATTACACTTCCATAAATCCTGAATTCGGGACATTAGATGATTTCCGTATCCTCGTAATGAATGCGCATGCTCTTGGATTCAAAGTATTGATCGACTGGGTAGCAAATCATACAGGATGGGATCATAATTGGGCTATTGAACATCCTGATTATTACCAAAAAGAAGATGCTACCGGTAATTTTAAACGAGCATCAGGAATGGACGATATCATTGAACTTAATTTTCAGAATCACGAGTTAGAGAGAGCAATGATCGAAGCGATGAAATTCTGGATCAGCGAATGTGACATAGATGGATTTCGCTGTGATCTTGCCTTTTGGGTTGAGCTTGATTTTTGGCAGAAAGCCAGGATGGAACTTGATGCAGTGAAGCCTCTGTTCTGGTTTGGCGAATTGGATCCGGTGGAACATCCTGAATACATGGGCACATTCGATGCAGCATACACCTGGAAATGGATGCACAAAACCGAGGAATTTTATAAAAATCAAGTTTCAATCGATATTCTGGATTCTGTATTAAAAGAGTATGATGTAATTGGAGAGCCATCAATGCTTGCCTGGTTTACCAGCAATCACGATGAAAATAGCTGGAACGGCACTGAATACGAAAAGTACGGCGATATGGCAAAGGCCCTTGCTGTTTTCAGTTGTACCTGGAATGGTATTCCATTGATCTATAGTGGGCAGGAATTACCAAATTTGAGACGATTAAAATTTTTCGAGAAAGATGAAATTACCTGGACCAGCAAAAATGACTTACATGATTTTTATAAGACTTTGCTGAATTTACATTCGATCAATCCATCACTGCGGGCAGGTGATCCGGAATCAAAAACAGAAAGGCTGAAAACAAGCGACGATCAGCATATAATTGCTTACCTGAGAAAAAATGGTAATGATGAGGTACTGGTTATGTTAAATCTTTCAAATAGTACAATTGAATTTTCACTCAGTGAAATACCCGGCAGGTTTAAAGAAGTTTTTTCAGGTATCGAAAGAGATTTTTCTGTCAATAAGAATTTTAAGATGAAAAAATGGGAGTATTTGGTCTTTGAAAAATGATAGTTTATTGAAATAGCATTAGAAATAGACAAAAAAAATCGTCCCGACTTGTCGAGACGATTTTTATCTTAGAAATCAAAAAATTTTTATTGTCCGGTCAAATTAAGAGGATAGGTGTACATATCAGACCCGGGGTACATGCCTTCCAATTTTACAGTACCTCTTGCATTCATTAAAGCCTTTCCCAATTCATCTACAGTTTTCACATCAATGCCATTCACACTCGTAATAATGAATCCTTCCTCCATTCTTGTTTTGCTGATTGGACCACCCTTCCTGATACTTTTTACAATTACACCGCCTTCAATATTATACTGCTCGGCTTTTTTAGAATCGAGTGTCTCCAACTCTGCTCCTACCTGATCTTCGACGTTTGCGGTAATTACGGCTTCATAATTACCGGGAGATTTTTTCAATACGACTTCGGCTGAATTTTCAGATCCCTTTCGTTTATAAGTTACCTGTACCTTATCGCCGGGTTTATAGTTAGCAAGTACTGAGCTCATTTCAAGTCCACTCGTTACTTCGGTGCCATTGATTTTAGTAATAAGATCACCTCTTTTTATTCCGGCAGCCTGGGCCGCACCATCAGGAGCTACTGCAGAAACATAAACGCCTTCCTCATTATCATTAATTCCCATTTGCTTCATTTGTTCTTCGCTTAATTCTTCAGTTGGATAACTTACACCCAAATATCCTCTTTGAACATTTCCAAATTGAATTATATCACCAACAACTTTCTTTACAAGATTTACCGGAATTGCAAAGGAATACCCGGCATAAGTTCCGGAAGGAGCGAGGATGGCAGAATTAATGCCGATAAGCTGGCCATTTGTATTTACAAGTGCACCCCCACTGTTTCCCTGGTTTACTGCGGCGTCTGTTTGAATGAACGATTCAACTGGAGCCTGTCCCTGGCGGCTATTAATACCAATGGTTCTTCCTTTTGCGCTGATGATGCCGGCCGTCACCGTGGTTTCCAGAGAAAGAGGGTAGCCCACTGCCAGCACCCACTGACCCAACTGAACGTCATCTGAATTTCCATAAAGCATGAAGGGCAGATCGTTACCATCAATTTTTAAAACAGCAAGATCATAGTTGGGATCGTTTCCGATGACTCTTGCTTTGTAAGTTTTTCTGTTGTGAAGAGTAACCGTAATCTCGGTAGCAATTCCTTTGTCCCCATCAGAAATTACGTGATTATTTGTAACGATATAACCATCTTCACTGATGATCACACCACTGCCGGATGCACGTTGCTCCGGGATGATAGTTGGCCCGAAATCGAAAAATTGATTGAACCAATCATCAAAACCATTACCTCTGTTGTGCGGCAAATCGTTACTTACTTTTTTTGCTGCAATTTTTGTCTTAATGTGCACAACGGATTGCACTGAGGAATTGGCAGCCTTTGAAAAATCGACAGGGTCACCCGATGCAGTTTTGTCAAAAAAACCAGCATAGTTTGCGGGTATAGTTCCCTGCGTTTGCAAAAATCCTGTCTGATGATGTGTGAATTTATTATAGCCCCACACACTGGCCAACGCTGATCCTGCGCTTACTGAAATGATCAGCAATAGTTGTTTCCACTTCATGGCGTATTAGAATTTTTAGTTTTTTGAATAATGAATACGTGGCAAAGTCCGTGCCCCGGGTTCAAAATTAATGCAGAGAGAAAGCAGTCAGTGAACCGTTGGTTTAGTTTAACAAGAAATTTACTAAGGCTTTCGTACTTCATGCAATTACAAATTTAAAAATAAATGTCCGAAAAAGGAAGGCATAAGTTTTAAAGAGATCGTAAAAATGCCATTGTATCTACCCTGTCTGCATAGTCAAAAAGGCCAGGCGATTGAGCCTGCCCAAAAGGAATTCCGCTATATCCAACAATACACTGAATTTCGGGATTGTCACTGAGTGATGACAAAACCAGGTCCTCGTTTGTATAGTATTCATAATTCAATTGGCTGATTGGTGAAAAAACAGGGGTTTCCTCGACCAACAGCAAAGAGCCATTGGTCATGTAGAATTTATTATTCAAAATATGGACAGTCAGGTTGTAATCATAGTTGTTCTTGTATTTGTGATGATCGGCCAGGTAATTATATTTTTCAAAAGCCATTAGCAGGGGTTTGAAATCATACCCTGCCGGCACATAAATTTTGGTCACATTCCGGCAACCTAATCCAAAAAATTGGCAGACGTCATCGGCCAATTTTTCTAACTCTCGCTTTTTTTCTTTCCCCGATAAAACGCCGACAGAGGTTTTGTTGCGACGAATGATATTGGGGTATTTTCCGAAATAGTAATCAAAATATCTTGAAGTGTTGTTGCTGCCGGTAGCAATATAGGCATCACAGTTTTTAAGCATTTCTGAAAAATTGATCAGATTGCTTATTTCAATATCCCAATTTATGAGTACGTTAACAAGATGTCTTATTAACACTTCATCTTTGGATGAAGTTTTTATCATTGCTTTATGCCCGCTGATGAATACAGATAAAAGATCATGAAAACCGACCATAGGAATATTTCCGGCCATCACAATACCAATCGCTTTTAAATCTTTTACACCGGATGGCAAACGATAATTTTTTGCCCATTGTTCAAGCTCACCTTTGGCTAAAAAATGCTCGGCAATGTTTTTTGCAGCGAGCTCAATGAATTCCGGAATGAACCATCTATTTTCAAGAGAGGCTTTTTTTTTGGTCTCCACCCAGGCAGGATCGTCGCTCAGCATATAGTCTCCCAGTCTGCACAGGTCATTTATACGTTGTTGTAAAATCATTTGTATAAGAATTATATACTTTTATATTTGTGACAATTAAATCGGAAATTCATAATTTAAAAATCCAAAATTAAACTTATGGCAATCAAGATAACCGAGGAATGTATTAATTGCGGAGCCTGTGAACCAGAATGCCCCAATAACGCAATTTATGAAGGTGGCGTGGAGTGGGCCGTTGCAGATGGTACAACTGTAAAGGGCTCGTATACACTTATGGATGGAACAGAAGTAGATGCTGAACAAAAAAATGCACCTATTGCTACAGATATTTATTATATAACGCCTAATAAATGCACCGAATGCCAGGGTTTTCATGAAGAACCTCAATGTGCGGCTGTTTGCCCTGTTGACTGTTGTGTGCCCGATGAAATGTACCGTGAAACTGTAGAGGAACTATTGGGTAAAAAGGGTAAACTACATATATAACAATTTTTACGTTGTGGAAAAAAAAGAGTAACTATTTTATGAGTTACCGCAATTTTTTTCTATCTTGATGTTAATAAACAAACGCAGTTTTTAACTGCCAGTAAAAGACGGGTGATATGTTCCGTCGTAAAGAGGTGAAGGCAAATGCATCCTTCACCTTTCTTATTAGTAAAGCTTCTGATCGTCTTTGAGCTGGCGACTTGCAACGCAAAACCTTTCTTCTAACATAATTTTATTTCTGCTTAAACAATTTTTCCTCAATATTTGCGCTGTAATTTCAATCGATGAAAAAAAATATTGCTCTTGTAACGGGTGGTTTTTCCGGTGAAGCGGTTATTTCTTACAAAAGCGCTGTAACTATTGACAATAACCTGGACCGGCAAAAATTCAATGTGTATAAAATTGATATTTGTCCCCGGGGCTGGTTTTATGAATCAGGAGACGGAATAGAAACAGAAATTGATAAAAATGATTTTTCATTGCTGGTAGATAATCAAAAAATAAAGTTTCATGCTGTTTTTATAGGCATGCACGGCACACCCGGGGAAGATGGAAAATTGCAGGGATACTTTGATACATTGAAGATTCCCTATACTTCATGCAACGCCGCTACTTCAGCCATTACTTTTAATAAACGGTTTACCGTGGCAGTGGCAGCATTTTCCGGAATTAATGTGGCAAAATCGTCATTATTAATTAAAAATAATTTTCAAAATCCGGATGAGATTGCTTCTAAATTAAAATTCCCGGTTTTTGTAAAGCCTAATAACGGGGGTTCAAGTATCGGCATGTCAAAAGTAGATCAGCCCTCCGATGAATTTGGCGCAGCAGTTGAAAAGGCATTTAAGGAAGATGACCAGGTATTAATAGAAGAATATATTCAAGGGAGAGAATTTACAGTGGGTGTTTTTAGTACAAACGGCAATATCGTGGTTTTGCCAATAACTGAAATTATCAGTAAAAAAGATTTTTTTGATTATGAAGCAAAATACGAAGGGGCCTCTTCGGAAATAACTCCCGCCGAAATTGAAGAAGTGGTTGCAGACAACATTCGCGAGGCTGCCAGGAAGATTTACCAGGTTTTTAATTGCCGTGGCGTAGTTAGAATTGATTTTATTTACAATGAAGAAGCCAAACAACCATTCATGCTTGAGATAAATACCATACCGGGCCAAAGTGAAGCCAGCGTTGTTCCACAACAGGTAAGGGTAATGGGTTGGAGTTTGAAGGAATTTTATACCAAGCTTGTCGAAGAAGCATTGACCTGTTGATTCGTGAATTTTAATTTTAATAAGTGTTTAAATTCGTCACACATCGCCCATTGTGGGTAAATTTAATATCAGCCATTGTGCTGATCATTGTTCTTTTTGCGGTATTTATTCTTTCGTTAAATTTTCTTACCCATCACGGCCGTTCCCGTACGGTTCCCCAGGTCGTAGGAAAAACCTTTGCTGAAGCCCAAACGATATTAGATAAAGAAGGCTTTGACATTGTGATCCAGGATTCTCTTTATGTGGATACATTACCACCGTCAAGCATCCTGAAACAAGTACCGGAAAGCGATGCAGTAGTAAAAGTTAACCGGACTGTTTATCTTACCATCAATCGTTCAGTACCGCCGATGATCGATATGCCTAATCTCATTGGTTACAGTTTTCGCAATGCAGAAATGAATCTGACAAGCGCTGGTTTGAGGTTAGGCGATACTATTTATAAACCTGACTTTGCCAAAAACTCTGTCCTTGACCAGTTGTATAACGGAGAACATATTGCGGCCGGAATAAAAATTCGAATGGGTTCTACGATAAGCTTAATATTGGGAACAGGCGTCGGACAAACCCAATTCAATGTTCCAAACCTGGTTGGTTGGACCTATAGTGAGGCAAAAGCAAAACTTGAAGAGAATGGTTTGAATCTTTTAGTAGTGCAGGCCGACCCGGTAAGCAGGGATACCTTGAATGAATATATTTACAGGCAGGATCCCCCCCGGTTCGATCAGGAAGGAAATCCTTTGCATATCCGCACAGGTCAATTAATAAGTGTTTGGCTAAGTCCTGAAAAACCTGTCATCACAGACAGCTTGAACAATAGCCCCATACCTCAATAAAATTTATGGATACAATTACTGTTGAAAAATTAAAGGAAAGAATGGATGCAGGGGAAGACCTGCATCTTGTAGATGTAAGAGAGCCATTTGAAAATGCTGATTTCAACATTGGCGGGATATTATTGCCATTGGGTCTGATACGCAGCATGCAAATTGATGATATAGAAGAGCTGAAGGATAAGGAAGTAATTTTTTACTGTCGCAGTGGAAACCGCAGCGGACAAGCGGCAATGTTTTTAGAAGCAATGGGATTTCAAAACACAAAGAATTTAGTCGGCGGTATGCTGGCCTGGCAGGAAAAGTTTGGAGTCGGTAGTCATGAGTCGTGAGTGTGAAGTTTTGAACTGAGAACTCTGAACTCAGAACTTTAAATTAAGTGCGGCCATGAAATTGGTCCCTGCCATTGGGAAATAATAATTGTTCACTACAAGTTCTCCGCCGGAAATATAATTGTAAGTATATCCATTAGGTTCATATTTTTTATTGAAGACATTATTTATCTGCAAAATAATATTTGCCTCTTTTAAAAATTTCCTGTGAAGGGTATAAATGGCTCTTACATCCTGCACATAATACGGGTCTAATTTTCTTGATTCATTTTCTGTGTTATCCAGGTATTGCTTGCTGACATATTTGCTTAATAAACTGAACTCAAAACTTTTTGCCGGAAAAAAACTGATCGTAGCGGCACCGACAACAGAAGGTGATAAAGCAATGTCTGTGGAAGAATAATTATTTATTTTCTGACCGCCATTATCATAGTCATCGATGTATTCAGTAAAATGTTTCACTTTATTTTTGCTCAGCGTAAGATTGGCTCCCGCTTTAAACCAATCGACCGGTTGAACGCCCGCCTGCAGCTCAATTCCCATTCTCAAACTATTTGGAATATTTGTTCTTGTGTAAGCTCCCACATCATTGATCTTCCCTGTCAGCACCAACTGATCTTTATATTTCATGTAATAAAATGTAGCTGCCCAGTTATAGGTAACTTTTTTTCTTTCAATTCCCAATTCAACATCGTTTAACTGTTCGGGCTTCGGTTGTTGATTTTTCCCGGCTTCAAAATCATCCCGGTTGGGTTCTTTCCCGGCAATGCCATATGATAAATAACTGTTCCATCCATTGCAGTTATAACTAAGACCAATTTTCGGATTGAAGAAATTATAATTATTTTTTATTAAGAGACCGGGGTTATCTTCAAAACCATTGATATCATATTTCACATGATGGTATTGCAGGTCAATATATCCGTTCCAATGGTCTGAAAATTTCTGGAGCAGTTTTGCATAACTGTTGAAATCATTTTTAAAAGCATCGTGGTTGTACCAGGTATCGGGGCCTGTCAAACCATGCTCTGCCCATATCAATTTTCCAGAATGATCACCTTCATACTTTGTGTAGGCACCTCCCAATGTGAATTCGGTTTTGGCATTGTGATATTGCAATGAAAAAATATTTCCGTAGAAATTATTATTAAGCCACAGTTGCCTGATAAAATCTGAAGTAAAAATCGTATCAGCGCCGATTATTGGATAGGGCAGGTTATAACTGTCGTAAGATTGATTGGCCCTGTATTCTTCATAATAACCTTTTCCCTTGGTAAAAAAGATTGCAATGTTAAAAGAAAGATGATCCGTAAAATGATGAGTGTAAAATAGCTGGTAATGATCCTGCCAGTAATTATCAGTTTCATTGTTATAAGGTTCGCCTGGTTTCTCTGTTCCGGCATAATTTATTGTTCGATTACCTGCTTTCA
>JBIOGV010000079.1:0-13068 GCA_044448365.1 Chitinophagales bacterium | reverse complement strand
TTGGTCTTTGGACCATTGTAACGTGCCATAATTTTTTTTCATTTCAGCTTTTTTAGAAACCGGTGAGCTGATCAGTAAAAAACTGTAAAAAATAAATCAGTCACCCTTTGTTTAAATGAGGCCCACTCATCCCTCGCAAAGGGAGGGTTTAGATTGAGCACCAAAAAAATTGGCAACATTTATTTTCTGGAAATAAATGTTTATATATAAGAACTAACTAAAAATATTGAAGCCTCTAAAAGTCCCCCTTTGGGGGATTTAGGGGGCCGCTAAACTCTTCTTTTCTTTGGAGGACGGCAACCATTATGCGGTAATGGCGTCACATCTTTGATCATCACTACATCAATACCAGATTGTGCAATAGCACGGATAGCACTTTCGCGACCGGCACCCGGGCCCTTCACAAATACATCCACTCTCTTCAAACCTGCATCAAATGCTTTTTTTGCAGCATCTCCGGCAGCCATTTGTGCAGCATAGGGAGTATTCTTTTTCGAACCTTTAAAACCCATTTTGCCGGCGCTGCTCCAGGATATCACCTGGCCGTTTTTGTTGGTCAAACTAACAATAAGATTGTTGAAACTTGCTGTAACATGTGCGTCACCATACGTATCGATCTTCACTACTCTTTTTTTAGCTGCGGCCTTTGCGCTTACCGGTTGCTGTTGTTGTTGCTGTGCTTTTGCCATAATTATTATTAAGATACAAGGCTCAAGGTACAAGGCTTAAACTTGTGCCTTGTATCTTCGTTCTTGCGCCTTCACATTTTATTTCTTCGGTGCTTTCTTTTTACCTGCCACTGTTTTACGTTTACCTTTTCTTGTACGGCTATTGGTTCTTGTGCGCTGACCACGTACAGGCAAACCTTTACGATGCCGCATCCCGCGATAGCAGGCAATGTCCAGTAAACGTTTAATGCTCATCTGAACTTCAGAACGCAACTGACCTTCTACTTTGAATTCTTCAGTAATGGTATTACGAATGGCATTCAGATCATCATCGTTCCAGTCATTCACTTTTTTATCCCTGCTGATGTTGTTTTTATCAAGAATGTAACGGGCAGTAGATGGACCGATTCCGAAAATATACGTAAGGCCTATTTCGCCTCTTTTATTTTTAGGTAAGTCTACACCGGCAATACGAGCCATAATTTGTTATTTCTGATTTTTATTATTCTATTTATTTTAAAATTCCAAAAAACAAATAACAAATTCCAGTTGGTCCTTGTCATTTGATTTTTGGTTCTTAATTAATCATCCCTGTCTCTGTTTGAAGCGGGGATTTTTTTTGTTGATCACATACAGCTTGCCCTTGCGACGAACAATTTTGCAATCGACGCTACGTTTTTTAATAGATGCTCTGACTTTCATATTCTTATTTTTAGTAAAGACAAGACATGTCTTGTCTTTACATTATTTATATCTGAAAATTATTCTTCCTCTTGTTAAATCGTATGGACTCATTTCAACCCCTACTTTATCACCCGGCAAAATTCGGATATAGTTCATTCTCATTTTCCCTGAGATGGTTGCCAATATTTCGTGTCCGTTTTCCAGCTTTACTCTGAACATTGCATTGGAAAGGGCTTCTATAATGGTTCCATCTTGTTTAATCAGGGGTTGTTTGGACATACAATTTTTGGAGGCGCAAAGATAAGCGGATATAGCTTAAAAAAGAAAAAAGAGATGGGATTTTTACGTTTTGTTGGGTAACCATGCCACGGTTCAGCTATTTTTTGAATTTGTTTGAGACAAAACCGTGGCATGACTTCAGGCTAAGCCGGCTTTTCAAGGGGCACTTTTGTCATTTGCATGTGCAGATTCTGTAATTGGTGCACTCCAATAGGAGTATTAAAATGCCTGCGGTCTTCACGATACCACATTTCTATATTTGAAAAATCACCTGCTTTGGGAGTTACGATCCTGAAAGCTCCTTTCATGTATTTTACCCCGTCGCCATTTAAATCCTGCTTTTCAAACCCAAGATTTAATAATTGTCTTTCATCTACCAGGATCGGATACATCTCCTCCGGGCTATACCAAAATTCCTGGATACCATTATCAACTAATGCCTGGTGTTCTTCATGGCTGATATGGATGACCATTCCTTCTCGTTCAATTCCTTCGTCATTTACTTTGATAATATCTCCGGCTTTTAATTCTCCTAGTTTTAACATGGCAATCGGTTTTAGTAAACCAATTTACGAAACTTTAAAAATAAACATGCCAGGGTTCAATGATTTTTTAGGGTTACTATTTTTGTAACCGTGACATGACTGCAAAAAAACAAATAATGAAATCTACCCGGAGCGCTTCCGATAATTAATTACGGCCCAACTGTTCAGAACAACGGCAAAACCGAAAATAGAAAGCAGTTGGTATTTTATATCTGCCAGGGTGCTTCCCTTTAAAACTACCATTCGGATTACTTCGATGAAATAGGAAACCGGGTTGAATTTAGTAATCATCTTTGCCCAGCCGGGCATACTGTCAATAGAAGTGTACAAACCGCTCAATAGTACAAATATCATCATTAAAAAAAATGAGATCAACATGGCCTGTTGCTGGTTATTGGCATAAGTAGATATTAACAGGCCGAGACCAAGTACTGCCAGAAGATAAACAGCGGCAAAAAAGTATATAGTAAAAAAACTTCCAACCGGAACAATTCCATAAACCAGCCAGGCAATCGTAAACCCGATTGAAAAAACCAATATACCCAAACACCAAAATGGAATTAATTTACTGAGGACAAAATGATATTTCTTTACAGGAGTTACATTGATCTGCTCAATGGTGCCGATTTCTTTTTCTTTTACAATATTAATAGCAGTAAGGTTTGATCCTACCATGGTCAGCAAGATCACCAGGATACCCGGCACCATAAAAAATTTATAGTTCATCAGAGGATTGAACCAATTTGAAGAAGTTATCTCAATATTTGTTTCCGGGCTGAATCGCGGAAACTGTATCCATTTCAACCGCACCTCTCTGTTATAATCCTGGATAATGCTTCGCAGGTAGGCGCTTCCCAAACCTGCTTTTACTCCATTGATCGCATTAACGGCCAGGAAAAGTTTTGCTTCACTTTCTTTTACCAGGTCTTTTTCAAATGAAACCGGTATTTCCAAAATAAGATCTGCCTTATCCGTTTCCACCTGTTTTATCGCGTTGTTGTAGGACGCGGAATAATTTGTTAAAATAAAATATCCTGATGAGGTGATTTTATTGATGAGTTGTCTCGAGTACTCCGAATGATCGAAGTCAACCACAGCCAGTTTGATATTTTTTATTTCATAATCGGCCGCCCAGGGCAAAATGAGAAGTTGGATAATGGGCATCAAAAAAATAATGCTGATGATTCCCGAATCCCGGAAGATCTGCTTAAATTCTTTCTCCAGTAAAAATTTTAATGTTCTCATGCCAACCTGATTTTAAAATTCCTGATCGCCAGGCCTAAAAAAAAGATCAACATACCCGCGAGTATCAACGTTTCCTTCCAGATCGTTTGCAATCCTGTTCCTTTGAGCATTACTGATTTTACAATAATGTAATACCATTTCGCCGGAACTATGTTTGATACAACCCTTAAGGGCAAAGGCATATTTTCTACCGGGAACATGAAACCACTGAGCATGACGGTTGGAAGAAATAGTGCAACCAGTGAAATGAACATGGCAACCTGCTGGGATCCTGAACCTGATGAAATCAATAAACCGAGTGAGAGCGATACCAGGGTGAATAAAATGCTTTCAGCCAGGAGCAATAAGATGCTACCATTGATCGGAACACCCAGCACAAATACGCTCAACAGCAAAATGCTCGCAATATTAATTGCCGACAACATCATATAAGGAACTGCTTTCGCTATTACAACCATTAGTGGCTTCATGGGCGAAACAAGCATTACTTCCATAGTGCCCATTTCTTTTTCTTTCACGATGGTGATGGCAGTCATCATGGTACAAACCAGTAACAGAACCATCGCCATTACACCCGGTACAAAATTGTATGCACCCTTTAGTTCCGGGTTGTAGAGCATTTTTATCTCCGTACTAATGGTATATGGAAGTTTACGGTCATTTGTAATTCTTTGCTGATAATCCAGAATTATTGCAGATGCATAATTCGTCAAAGTACTCGCCACGTTTGGATCCGATGCGTCTGCAATCAATTGTACCTGCGCTTTATTGAAATGCTGCAGGTCTTCATTGAAATCGGGAGGGAAAACGACAACGAGTTTAATCTTCCCTTTTTTAAATACTTTTTCAATCTCATCATAGGAAAAAAGATACTGGCGGATATCAAAGTACTGACTTGATTCAATTTCCTGGATCAATGTTGCGGTAGCCGCATCCTTTGATTGATCATAGACCGCAATGCCTGAATTTTTAACCTCGTTTGTTAATGCAAAACCAAAAATAATTATTTGCACGATCGGCATACCCAGCAAAATAAACATGGTTCGTTTATCACGAAATATGTGGTAAAATTCTTTTTTTACGAATGAGAAAAATTGTTTCATTGGTTTTTACTTTGATCTGTTCGGTAAGGAGTTCGTCGCGGCAACCACATAGAGACATGTTTTTTATATTCACGATATTCTTCACCAAATCTTCTTTCAAGATCCGGCTCTTCATATATCATAAAATAGATGATATTAATGATAAAGAATTCACCGGCCCAGGTCAATATCGTTTTGGACCATAGGCTAAGAGCCTCTCCCAGCAGGACTGTCAAAACTCCAAGTATCATTGGGTTTCTCACATACCTGTAGAGTCCTTTTATTACTAATTTTTTCGGTGGTGACCAGGGAGCGAGCGTTCCTTTGCCAATTCGAATGAAAGAAGAAATAGTAACTGCCATAACAATCAAACCAGCAAGGATTACGAGTAAACCCGCAAAAAGATGAACGCTCATGCGAACAGTCCGATTTTTTTCGATCCATAAGGGAACAATGACCAATACGGTGACCGGAAGGATAAATGAAAAAATTTGTTTTACTAAATTCATCATCATTCACTCCTTGTTGCTTTTCTTGCCAGTTTCAAAAAAACTTCATCCATCGATCGGGCATCATGAGTTTTCTTTAACTGAACAGGCGTATCCAGCGCATCAATTCTGCCATCAACCATTATGGAAACCCGATTGCAATACTCGGCTTCATCCATATAGTGTGTGGTTACAAATACTGTTATGCCTGATTCTGCCGCCTGGTAGATCATAACCCAGAACTCTCTTCTTGTTACCGGGTCAACACCACCAGTTGGTTCATCTAAAAAAACAATTTGCGGCTCGTGAAAAATAGCGACTGAAAAGGCCAGCTTCTGCCTCCAGCCAAGCGGCAATGCCTTCACTAACTTATCCGCTTCACTTTCCATTCGAAGCTGTTTAAGAATAATCCTGGTTTTTTCTTTAATGAAACTATCTGTCTTTCCATAGATGCCTGCGTAAAAGCGAATATTCTCTTTCACAGTCAAGTCTTCATACAAAGAAAATTTCTGGCTCATGTAACCAATATTTCTTTTGATCTTTTCATTTTCTTTATACACATCAAAACCGGCTACCCTCCCTTTCCCTGAAGTTGGCAATGATAATCCACAAAGCATTCGCATGGCTGTGGTTTTGCCGGCACCATTGGCACCAAGGAAACCAAATATTTCTCCCCGGTTCACTTCAAAAGAAATGTGATCGACAGCCGTGAAATTGCCAAAGCGTTTGGTAAGACTTTCTGCTTGTATAACAGCGCTCCCGTCCCCGCTAATCGCTGCTGTGTGCTGAATATTTCTTTTGATGATTGAATCCATTCTTTGAATTCTTTTATGAAAATGTTTTAGTTTTCTTTAGGTGAAGAATCCATTAACTCCATAAAACAGTCTTCAATATCCGCTCCTGTTTTCTTCAACTCCAATCCATTGTTGCTTTTTTGTAAATAATCTTTCAATGCCTCTTCGCTGAAATCATTGCTCATAACCGCATGGTGATATTCTCCAAAGGGATATGCATCCTCCGTTTGTTCAAATGCCTTCAGATCGTTCAGCAGGTGAAGCATATTGGTAGCCCTTGCCGCCATGATCGGTTTTTTAAAACTCCTGATAATTCCCCCAGGCGTATTGATCGATAAAATTTTTCCTGACTGCAGCAAGGCAACACGATCACAGAGACTGGCCTCATCCATATATGGAGTAGAAACAAGGATCGTGATGTTTTTCTCTTTGAGCCGTTTCAACATTTCCCAGAATTCTTTTCGTGAAACCGCATCCACACCGGTGGTAGGTTCGTCCAAAAACAAAACTGATGGACGATGAATGAGTGCACAACTCAATGCCAGCTTCTGTTTCATACCGCCGGACAATTTTCCTGCTCTCCGGTCCCTGAAAGGCTCTATCTGTGAATAGATATCTTTTATCAGGTCATAATTTTCACGGATACTTGTTTTAAAAATGGTAGCAAAGAATTCAAGATTTTCTTTCACAGTCAGGTCCTGGTACAAAGAAAACCGTCCAGGCATATAGCCCACCCGGTTCCGTATTTCTTTGTAATCTTTCACCACATCGAATCCATCAACCGTCGCAGTTCCTCCATCCGCCAATAACACGGTAGTGAGTATGCGAAACAAAGAAGTCTTACCGGCCCCATCCGGACCAATGATCCCAAATATTTCTCCCCTGCTTACATCAAAACTGATTCCCTTCAATGCCTGTACCACATCTTTCTTTTTACCGTAAAACTTTATTATGTTATTTACTACAACTGGTTGCATGTTTCTTTAGTTCAGCTTTGAGCTGCGAGCTTTGCGACTCTGACTCGCCGCTCATGGCTTACGGTTAGTGATTGAATATTACTTCACCATACATCCCGATTTTCAAATAGCCATCATTTTTCACTTTTACCTTGATCGCATATACAAGATTGGCTCGTTCTTCTTTTGTTTGAATGGTTTTTGGCGTGAATTCTGCCTTGTCAGAGATCCAGGTAATCGTTCCGGAAAGTTTTCGATAGTTATTGGCGCCACTGTCGATCAGCACTGTTACCTGTTGTCCTAATTTTATGGCCGGTAACTGATCACCCGTAACATAGGCTCTTAAGTTTAGCGTTGACAGGTCCGCGATCTTGTATAAAGCTTTTCCAACCGAAGTCACTTCGCCGGCTTCTGCATATTTTGTAAGAACAGTACCACCGATTGGGTTGGAGATATTTGTTCTTTGCAATTGTTCATTCAATTGAGCTACTCTTTTTTCTAATGGCTTGCCTTCACTCAGTATACTGCGGTTTTGTGTGGCGACGTTTGTTTTTTGCACATTGATCTGCTGCTGTGTAACGTCCATCTGTTTTTTAACTGATTCAATTTGATAACTGATATCATCCAGTTGTTTTTTTGTAGCTGCGTCTTCCTTTAATAAATTTTCAATTCTTGTTTGTTCGTGCAATAAATTGTTAAGCTGCGTCTGTTGCACAGCCAATTGATCCTGCAACATTTTTACCTGGGGAGCAACATCAGAAGTTTTTTCATTGAGGGCCTGTATACTGGCCTGTGTTTGTTCCTTCTGCAGGGCCAGGTCGGTCGGGTCAATGACTCCAACGATTGAATCTTTCGGGATTGTTTGCCCTTCCTCTATATTAAAAGATAAAATTTGCCCCGATGCTTGTGCAGATACAACTACTTCATCCGTTTCAAATGTTCCCGAAGCGTCAAATTTATTTCCATTGCGATTACAGGATATAAAAAACAGAAAAGCGAAAACAGTTATAATTCGTGTATCCATAAATGAGTTTTATTGTTTGCCTGATGTGGTTTGATAGTTTATTTGTGCCTGCAATAATTGTATCTGGTGGGTGATCAGTGCCTGTCTTGCCTGGTCTTCTTCATTTACTTCTCGCAAATAATCATCAGCCGTAATCACACCATTTTCCAGTTGCGCCACGGCTGCTTCTTTTACCTGTACTCTTAAATCAATGATCGCCTGGTCCGTTTCTATGAGTTGGTTGTACTTATCCAATTCAGACTGCTGTTGTTTTAATTGTGCGCTTGTGTTCAGCAAAAAAGTTTCTTTTTGGATATCAACCATTTCTTTATTGACCTCATTTAACTGTTTCTCTTTTTTGATCGTATATAAACCGCCCAGCGGCCAGTTAAATCGCAGTCCGCCGATATAGAACCAGTCAAATTCATTTTTTAACAAATTCAGGCCCGGCCTGCCATAGCCGCCCTGGACAAACAAACTGGCTTTGGGTAAATTCTTTGCTGTGATCAATTTGTTTTGCTGAAGAATAAGTTTGGATTGATTGCTATAAAGTTTTAGTTCGGGTCTTTCAATGTTTGAGCCAGGAACAAAATTTATAACAGGTTTTTCTAAAACAGCATTATCATCTACCTGTTGATTCAGGAATAGTCCAAGTGTTTCGATCAAACCTTTTCTTGAAGCCCTTAGTTCAATTACACGCTGCTCGGTTTGGAGTAATTGCGCCTTAAGTACATTCAGGTTTGATCTAAAGGCGATACCATTTTTTACCTGGGCTTCTACCTGTTTAATTCCAACCTGTACATCCTGCTTCATCAAACCAGTTTGTTTAATTTGTTCATCAATAAATAAAATGCCCAGGTAAATCTGATTGATCCGGTCTTTGACCTGGTATAATTCCACTTCTACCTGTTGTTGTTCCACTTCAGTATTCAATTGCGCCGTTTTTTTCTGCTGTCTAATTATCCCCCCATCATAAATAGTTTGATTCACATCCGCCAGCACTTTATACTGATCTTTGGCAGGCGGTTGAATATTGATACCGGGGAAGGAAATATTGATTCCCGTAACATCCGATTGATAGGTGGCCTGACCACTTAGTGTAACCTGCGGTAAATATCCTTTTTGGAGATTTTCAATGGTGAGATTTTCGGTTTGCTTCACCAGGTCTTTTTGCTTAATGACCGGGTAATTCTTTTGCGCGAGATCATAGGCCTGGGAAAGAGAAAGTTGAGTAATCGTTTGTGCTGATACTTGCTGTGCAAGTAATATCAATACTAATAACCGGCTTTTCATAAACCTGGGTTTATTCAAACAATTAAAGATGTTTCTAAAATTATTTCCTGATCGCATCGATGATAAATTTTGGTACTTCTTTTTTCCGTTGTTCAAGGATCTTGTTAAACAGATCCTTGTCTATATTGGCCACGATTTGAAACATTGGTCGGGCAACAAAAGGGAAAATACAGAGAGAAAGAATATTTAAGAGGAGTTGCGCAGGGTTAACGGGCTTAATAGTTCCCTTTTTAATTTCTAATTCCACAGAGCTAAAAAATTTGTTTACCGGGGGCCTCCTGTTGCCCATCATTCTTTTTAAGAAAGCTTCAGGCTGACGGTTCACCTCATTCAGAATAAATATGGGCAGATAGGGTGTTTGACTCATCTGGTCAATGTATTCTGCAACGAACATCTCAATCTTTTTAAAAAGAGTTTCATGCGACTCAAAGATCATCACCAGCCTGGGGAAAAAATATTGCGATAACTCCGCAAAGATCTTTTCAAATAGCTTTTCCTTACTTCTGAAGTAATAATGCAGCATTGCCTTGTTGATGCCGGCCTCATCGGCTATATCCTGCATTCTTGCTCCGGCCATTCCCCTTTTCAAAAAAACTTTTTTTGCGGCCTCAAGAATTCGTTCTTCCGTGTTCTCGTCTTTTTTATTATTAACCATATAATTTAACCAAATGGTTAACAAAGATAAACAGTTTGATACGAATTGTCCAAATAATTTTCAGGAAGGATTACCTGATTGAATATTACAGCGGAACACCTGCTCACACGGGCCGTGGCAACAGGGTTGAAAATGACTCATTTCTCTCCTGCCAGCTCCATGAGCACACTCCATTCCTTATCCGCAACGGGCTGCACGGATAAGCGCCCAATTCTCACAAGGGCCATATCTTTTAAACGCTTTTCTTTTTTGATCGCATCAAGCGAAACCGGCCTTTTTAATTTTTTATAAGGCTTCAGGTCAACGACAACCCAGGCGGTTTCATCGGTTGTAGGATCCTGGTAAGCTTCCCTGGCCACTTTGGCGATGCCAACAATTTCCAACCCTTCGTTACTGTGATAAAATAAAACTTCATCACCTTTTTTCATTGACTTAAGGTGATTTCGTGCAGCATAATTCCGCACACCCGTCCAGTCTGTTTGTTTATCTTTTTCAAGTTGCTCCCAGCTGTATGCTGAAGGTTCTGATTTTACAAGCCAGTGCGCCATAAAACTTTATTGTTTATAGTTGGAGATTTATCAAAATAAAAATTCTGTTACGAAAAAAGACAGTCATCGGTTTTCAAAAATACAATTGTTTTTTTCTTAAAATATTTCCTGTTCATAAATCCAACCTGTTATCCCTTCACGTATCTGTATTCGTTGTATGCATGCATGACCTTGACCTTGAAATCTTCACAAAAAAAATCAAAAACAAAATTCTAAAATCATTTTATGAAACAGATTAAATCATTCATCATGTTCCTGGCTGCCTCACTGTTGCTCCATGTTTCATTCGGGCAAAAGATGGCATCGGAAAATTCAGTTACAGTTGGAGGCGCTCCCATGTATCCTTCAAAGAATATCATTGAAAATGCGATGAATTCAAAAGATCATACCACATTAGTGGCTGCAGTAAAAGCTGCCGGCCTCGTTGAAACCCTGCAGGGCGCTGGCCCCTTCACTGTATTTGCGCCAACAAACGAAGCCTTTAACATGTTGCCAAAAGGTACGGTTGATAATCTATTAAAACCCGAAAATAAGGCAACGCTTACCAAGATACTTACTTATCATGTGGTGGCCGGAAGCTGGGACAGCAAGGCAATTGCCGAAAAAATAAAAGCAGGCAATGGTACAGCCGAATTACCTACAGTTTCCGGGGGAAAGCTCTGGGCAACCATGAAGGGCAATAAGATCGTTTTAAAGGATGAAAATGGTGGCTGGGCTACTATTACAATCAAGAATGTATATCAAAGTAATGGTGTTATCCATGTCATTGATCATGTTTTGATGCCGAAATAAGCTGAAAATTTTTGTATAAACTGGCAATCCCAGTTTCGGGATTGCCTTTCATTTTTTAAATATCCAATCCAAAGAAATCCAATTTTCGTAAGTACCCTGAATATAATAATCAAAAACCATTCGAAATAGTTCGTATGTGCAGGGCAAATCCGCCGGCATTCCATTTTGGAGGCCGGCTTTTTTATTAGTAACTTTTGCATCCAAAACACCCGTTAAACCGTATAACTAACTGATGAAGAAAATTGTAAAAAAACATCCCTTAGCAATTCGTTGGTTTCATTGGATTAATTTTCCTGTTCTTGGCGTTATGATATGGAGTGGATTGCTCATTTACTGGGCGAATGATGTGTATAAAGTTGGGTTCGGCGATAAAACCCTGATAAAATTTTTTCCACAATCTTTTTACGATGCATTTCATATTCCTTTTCGTTTAGCGGAAGGGATGGCCTATCATTTTGTGTTTATGTGGCTGTTTTTTTTCAATGGCATTTTATACGTGTTGTATACTATATTTTCAGGTGAATGGAAATACCTGATGCCCAACCGAAGATCCTGGAAAGAGGCCTGGTTTGTTTTGCTCCATGACCTTCATTTGCGCAAAGAAAAGCCGACACAGGAAAAATACAATGCCGCCCAGCGAATCGCTTACACAGCGATCATTGTGATGGGCATTGGTTCTGTACTTACAGGTCTTGCAATTTATAAACCCATCCAGCTCGGCTGGCTCACAGAGATATTTGGCGGATATAAAATGTCAAGAATTATTCATTTTGCATTGACTATAGGATATGTTTTATTCTTTTTGATTCATATAATACAGGTAATACTGGCGGGTTGGAATAATTTCAGGGCAATGGTCACGGGGTTTGAAGTAATGAAAGTGAAAGAAGAACAAATGCAAACTGTGCCGGCAGTAATAGCGGTACCACGAGCGATTTTACCAATGGAAGATACCAAAATGAATGAGCCGGAAACAAATATAACAGATGAAAAATTGACGGATGAACCAGAAAGGAATGAAACCGATGAAGAAATTCACGAATAAAATTTGGAACCATGTCAAACTTTTTGACTAATCTTTTCCGAAGCAATAAGAAATTAACGGTTAACGAATACATTGTTAAAAAAACAATTACCTCATTCTTTTTTCTCTTTCTTTTTTTCGCAGGATGCATCTGGGCCTGGAAATGGGTCAGGCGTCAGCCATTGGATGGAGGCATTCGCGGAGGAATTCAACAACCGCTGAGAGATATATTAAATACGAATGAAGCAGTGTTCAATAAGATATTTTCAAAGAAGCATCTTGCAAAATCATACCCGGCTTCCCAGGCACTAAAAAACATAAGGCACAATGGTAATGTAGGAATGGGTGATGATTTTGATCCTTCAACGTGGCAGTTATATGTGATCAAAAGAAATGGCGATACGCTGGCTTTAAAACTGGATGATATTAAAAAGCTTCCAAAAGTTGATATTGTATTTAATTTTAAATGCATTGAAGGCTGGAACCAGATCACTCGTTGGGGAGGTGTAAGACTTTCTGATTTTTTAAAAGCCTATGGACTTAATGCAGAATCCCAAATGAACTATGTCGGCCTTGTTACGCCTGATGAAGAATATTATGTTGGCATTGATATGGCCAGTGCCTTGCATCCTCAAACAATATTGTGTTATGAACTCAACGGTCAGCCTTTACCAATGAAAGAAGGCTATCCTCTCCGGTTAATTATCCCGGTTAAATACGGCATCAAACATCTGAAACGTATTGGCACCATGTTTTTCTCAAACAGCCGCCCACCCGATTACTGGGCCGAGAGAGGATATGATTATTATTCGGGATTGTAGAAACATGATTAATGAGATTAAGTGGATTAATAGGAAATTTGATTCTATTCAATCGCATACAATTCTTAAAAATTACAATTCAATTTTATTACGAATTTTGAAGCGGCCTGGATCAGGAGATTTTTTGTATTTCGTTCCTGTGTGGTCAATAAAATCCGGCTTTTCTGAAAAGCAATTTCTGTTTAATACCA
>JBIOGV010000078.1:0-13104 GCA_044448365.1 Chitinophagales bacterium | reverse complement strand
GCTTCATGATATCCTTTCTTTTGATAATGATGATGAAGAGGACTCATTAAAAAGATCCTTTTCCCCACCCCATATTTTCTTTTCGTGTATTTGAAATAAGTTACCTGCAGCAACACACTGATATTTTCTACCAAGAACACTCCGCAAAAAATCGGTATCAGCAATTCTTTATGTACGATAATGGCGATCGCCGCTATAATTCCACCAAGCGTTAAACTCCCGGTATCACCCATGAAAACCTGCGCCGGGTATGAATTGTACCACATGAACCCGATACAGGCGCCGATCATCGATGCGATAAAAATGGATATTTCAGCCAGGTTAGGGATGTACATAATGTTTAAATAGTCGGCGAGAAAGAAGCTGCCGCTGGCATAAGCAAAAATGCCAAGCAACACGCCGATGACTGCAGAAGTACCGGCGGCGAGGCCATCCAATCCATCAGTAATATTTGCACCATTGGAGACTGCGGTTATAATAAATATAACAATGATGATATAAAGTATCCAGCTATAACTTCTCCAACCTGATGGCAGTAATTTTGAATAATTGAATTCATGTGTTTTTACAAACGGAATCGTTGTGATCGGGTCTTTCGTTTCAACAAAATATCTTTCTCTCCCGTTAAACATTACTGTCCTTAAAGTAGAGTCTTTCGCTTTCGGTGTTCCGATATATTCTCTCCATATTTTTACATTGCTGTTAAAATAAAGTGTGGCCCCGACAATGATTCCCAAACCGATCTGCCCGAGAATCTTGAACCACCCGGCTAAACCATCCTTATCTCCTTTTTTATAGGGTACACCTTGTTCCTGTGCAATTCTTTTGGCCCTCAGCTTCAGATAATCATCTAAAAAACCGATCACACCCAGCCAGATTGTACTCACGATCATTAACCTGATATAGGCTTTGTGAAGATTTGCGAATAATAAAGTTGGGATCAGGATAGAAAGAATGATAATAATACCACCCATTGTGGGTGTTCCTTTTTTGGTTTGCTCACCTGCCAGTCCAAGGTCACGAACGGATTCACCAACCTGTCTTTTTCTTAAATAATCAATTAACCTGCGACCAAATAATGTTGCAATCACCAACGACAATAACATGGCCAGCAATACCCGGAAGGTGATGAACTCAAAAAGTCCGCTTCCCGGGAAATGTATGTTCTGCTGCTTAAACCAATCAAATAAATAGTACAGCATGTTGGTGCTGGTTTAGCCTTGCCCTCGTTCCCTCTCTTTCAGGAGAGGGAGATTGGGCTTTTGTTTTTCAATTGATCACCAGTAATGACAAATCGGTTATTACCAATGATTATTTTTATTTACCGTTCAAAGTATCCCTGATCAACTTCGTTGCCTGCCTGCCGGCAGGCAGGTGTCACTCACTTGTACTTCCTGTTCTCTACTCAGCTATCGTGAATCGTGAGTCGTCAATCGTGAATCGAAATATTTTATATTCCGTGTTCTCACGACTCACGTTTAACGTCTCACGGATCATTTTCCAAGCATTTCAAACATCTCTCTCACTACTTCTTTATCGTCAAAATGATTTTTCACTCCTTTTATGTCCTGATATTTTTCATGACCTTTCCCTGCCACCAATACTATATCTTCTATATTTGCAAAGCTGATTGCCGTTTTTATCGCTTCTTTTCTATCCACTATTGAGATATATTTCCTTTTTGCTGTGGCATTCAATCCTGTTTCCATGTCTTTTATGATCCCGGCAGGATCTTCGCTTCTCGGGTTATCACTGGTGAAGATCACCTTGTCACTATGCTCACAGGCTACTTCCGCCATAATTGGTCTTTTTGTTTTATCCCGGTCTCCTCCACAACCGACGACTGTTATTATCTTTTCAAATCCTTTTTTCAGTTTTTTAATGGTCGCCAATACATTCAATAATGCATCAGGTGTATGCGCATAATCAACGATCACGATCACCCTGTCTTTTGTTGATACCATGTAATCAAATCTTCCTTCCGCACCGGTCAGTATACTTAAGTTGCGCAACACTTCCTGTTTATCTTCTCCCAGGCAAAGCGCTGTTCCATACACTGCCAAAAGATTGTACGCATTGAATTCGCCGATCAACCTGAAATGCACTTCCTGGTCATTCACTGTCATTACCAAACCCGTTAAACTGTTATCCAGGATCTTTCCCTTGAAATCAGCTACCGTTTTCAAACTGTAGTAATATTTTCCTGCATTCGTATTTTGCAACATCACCATTCCACGTTTATCATCTGCATTGCTTACAGCAAATGCTGAAGATGATAAACTATCAAAGAATGATTTTTTCACCCGGATATATTCATCGAAACTTTTGTGATAGTCCAGGTGATCATGAGTGATGTTGCTGAATATTCCTCCCGCAAACTGCAAACCCGTTATACGATGCTGGTGGATGGCATGTGAGCTCGCCTCCATAAACACATGTGTACATCCTTCATCCGCCATTTCCTTTAGCAGTGCATTTAAACGAACTGCATCCGGGGTCGTATGTGTAGCAGGTATCATTGTATCACCAATGTGATTTTCTACAGTACTCAACAATCCAGATTTATATCCCAACGATGTAAAGAGCTTGTATAATAATGTTACTATTGTTGTTTTGCCATTGGTTCCTGTTACCCCAACCAGTTTCATTTTTTCAGAGGGCTGTTCAAAAAAGTTATGAGCTATATAACCTGTTGCTGCTGCACTATTTTCAACCTGTACATACGCTATCCCCTCTTTTATTACAGAAGAAATTTCTTCGCATACAATGGCAATTGCCCCTTTCTCTATTGCTTTCCCGATAAATTCATGTCCATCAACTGCCACTCCTTTGATCGCTATAAATAAAGAACCTGGTTTTATTTTTCTCGAATCAATCAGTACATCTTCTATTTCTATGTCTGTGCTTCCTATTACCGACCTGATATTTACCTTATATAATATTTCTCTCAGCAACATTTGAATAACTTATCCTAATTCAACAACTACAGTAAAGCCTTTAGATAACGGTGTGCCTGCCGGAACAGATTGATTAATTATTTTTCCCCGTCCTTTAGCTACCACTTTTACTCCTATATTTTCCAGCAAATACAAAGCATCTTTAAGACCCATGCCTTTTACATTTGGCATCATTTTCCCCTGCACTGTAGTCCCTTTTAAAACAGGCACTCCATTCTGCGCAGATACACTTGTCCAGTTTTTTTGAATGGCTGAATCTTTATAATTCATTTCCAGTTTTGAAAACACGTCTTTAATATCTTTTGTATAACCAGCATAGAAATAAGCAGAACTATCTTTTGCAAAAGCATAATCCGTTACATTTTTTTTCTCGACATACATTGCATACAATTTCGTAGCAATCTCTCTGAAAACTGGTGCGGCTACTTCTCCTCCATAATGCAGCAAAGCATGGGGCTTCGTACGGATCAATACAATGCAGGTGTATTGTGGTTGTTCTGCAGGAAAATATCCAATGAAAGTCGCCTGGTAAACTCCGTCATCATATTTAGTTTTTCCATCAGCTACATGTGCGGTTCCTGTTTTACCGGCTACTGAAAATGGCATGTCCTTAAAAGCAAGTTTACCAGTCCCGATCTGGACTACTGCCTTCATACATTCTTTTGCTGCACTCACTACTTCCGGTTTACAGATTTTTTCTTCCAAAACAGTCGGTTGAAATTGCTCAATCGTAGTACCATCTGCCTGGATACTGTTCACCAAATAGGGCTTCACCATTTTTCCATCATTGGCAATGGCATTGTAAAGAGTTAAAGTATTAAGGGGACTTATTTGAATTGCATATCCAAAACTCATAGTGACCATATTCATCAACCCGCCATTCTTACTGTCAAGGGGAGCGATCCTTGGTTTTGGAACATCCTGCAGATCGATAGCTGAAGGAACGTCCAGATGAAAACGATGAATATATTCCAGGAATCCTTTCGGATTATTTGCAAATGCTTTATAGGCTACCTTACTCATACCAACGTTCGAACTGTGAGCAAAGCATTCTTCAACAGTTTCGATAGGTTTAGGCTGGCGTTCTGCATCATTTACAATTCTCGGCCCGACCTGCATTTGGCCGGTATTACCCACCTCAACAAGATCACTTAACGAAGAACTTCCTTTTTCAAGCGCCGATAAAAGTGTCAGTAATTTAATGGTAGAGCCCGGTTCAGTAACCCTTAATGCATAGTTATCGTCTTCCCAATAGTTGCCATCTTTTTGCCTTCCAAGATTTGCGATAGCTTTTATCTTTCCGGTTCCTGTTTCCATCACAATTGCTGTACCATACTGCGATTCACTTTGCAGCATCATTTTCATCAATGCAGATTCAGTGATATCCTGGATATTTACATCAATCGTTGTAACAACATCTTTCCCGTTTTCAGGTTCTACATCATAACCCTCAACAGGTACGGCCACTCCACCCGCAATAAAACGAACAAGCCTTTCTCCTTTTTGACCGGTTAATGAACTGTCATAACTTTTTTCCAGCCCTACATTCATCTTCTTTATTTTACCGTTGCTGGTTACATAGTCTCTCGACAATCCAACAGTTCTGTTAGCTAATAACTGGAATGGAGTTAACCGTTTACTATGTACTTCGACGATCACACCACTTTTGTTTCTGCCTAATCTTGCAAGCGGGAACTGACGAAATGCTTTATAATCTTCGAACGATAATTTTTTTCTAAGAGGGTAGTAACGATCATTTCTTTTATAGGCCAACTCAAGATTATGTTTGTACTCATTCACTGATCCATCACCAAAATAATCGGAAAGGGCAATGGAAAATGAGTCAATATTTTCTCTAAACCGCTTCCCCTCTTTCTCTCTTAACCCATCCGCTTCCATATCCATGTATATATCAAATGTTGGAATAGAAGTGCTCAGCATTTGGCCATCTTCACTATAGATAGTCCCGCGTTCCGCATCCAGTGGTTCAATGCGCTGGTGCAGGCTGTCACTCATGCTTCGCCAGTAACTTCCCTGGAAACGCTGAATATAAAATGCTCTTGAGAGGATCAGTATGCTCAGCACTGCAATGCCAAGAAAACTTAAGTACACCCTCCACAATATGTCACGCCTGACTTCCAATAAATTTATTTTTCCGGTTATTTTATAGTATCCTTCAGCACGACGGGTGCTGCTGTCAATTCTTTTAGTCCTAATGGCTCTACTGCCTTTACCAACTCACTTTGCTTGCTGCGAAACATGACTTCACTTTTCACGGTTTTATATTCATACTTCAATTCTTTCACATCTTTTGCTGTTTCGTTAATGCCCCGTATGGTTTTATCAGCATAATGACCATTGTAGATATAGATGATCGCCAACAAAGCCAGGAACAAAAAGAACGGTATCTGCTTTACAATTGATTGGTAATTCAATAATCGTTTCCACCCGGTAACAGGATTAGTTTTCAGATCCCGTTCTTTAGTGTTTTCTTGTTCCTGCATAAATAACTGTTAGCAATTAAAATAGTTTCCGAGGGTTGTTTCAAGGGGAACGGGTTACCAATTTGCTATACCACCTTTAATATTTTAATAAGAACTCCTTTATTAAACCGTGTTATATAGAAATCCCTGTTTACAAGAGTGTGACCCCCGCCAGGACGTACCATTCGGTACAGGCGGGCAACAGAAGTTACTATAGTGACATTGCTGACAGTACCATAATCGTCTCACTTGTACGGACTACACACTACTTCACAGTTTTTCTGCTACTCTCAGTTTTGCACTTCGTGATCTTGGATTCCTTTTCATTTCTTTTTCGCCGGGAGTAATTGGTTTTTTAGTGATCAATTTCAGTTCATTTACCCGCTGTTTCATAGTAAATGGATCTTCATTGGTTAACTCAAATGTTCCCTGGCGAAAAAATTTCTTTACCAACCTGTCTTCTAAAGAATGAAATGTGATAATGGCCACCCTTCCACCAGGCCTTAACAATGGCGGAACTTGTTGCAGCATTTCTTTGAGTGCAGTTAATTCATCATTCACTTCAATACGCAATGCCTGGAAAACCTGGGCAAAATATTTGTTAGGGTTTCCTTTCACAATTCCCCGAAGAGCATTCTTAAAACTATCGATCGTTTTTAGCGACGTCACCCGGCGGGTTTGAACAATAGCCTTAGCTAATGTTTTTGCATTCGTAACTTCTCCGTACTGTTCAAACAATTTGTGCAGTTGCTGTTCGCTGTAATTGTCCACAATGTCAAAAGCAGTTTTGTTTTGACGCCTGTCCATTCGCATATCCAATTCAGCACTGTACCGGGTTGAAAACCCCCGTTCGGGTTTATCAAACTGATGGCTGCTTACTCCCAGGTCGGCAAGAACGCCGTCAACAGAAGAAATACTATGCAAGCGAAGAAAACGATTCAGGTGACGAAAATTTTGCGGAACGAAAATGATTCTCTTATCTGCAGGCAAATTTTTTTTTGCCTCTTCGTCCTGGTCGAAAACGACTAGTTTTCCGTCTGCATTCAGTTTTTCAAGAATTGCTTTTGAATGTCCACCAGCACCAAATGTGCAATCGACATAAATTCCATCAGGCAAAATCTTTAACTCATCCACTGTTTCTTTCAAAAGAACCGGTGTATGATATAAGTTTTCCAATAATTAATAATTATCTATTAATAATTATTCATTTTTTTTTGCCATCACATCTTTGGCAAGGCTACTAAAATCTTCAGCAGAAAAGGAGTCAAAGAGCTGGTGGTACTTACTACTATCCCAGATTTCAATTTTGTTTACAGCAGAAACAAGCACAATATCTTTTTGTAAACCTGCATGTTCTTTCAAATTCGGCGGAATCAGCAAACGGCCGGCACTGTCTGGTTCAACAGTTGTAGCACCATTCAGAAAATACCGGCGGAACTCACGAACCTTTGGATCAAATTCATTTAGTTCACTGATCTCTGCAAAGAGCGGTTCCCAACTTTTCATCGGGTACAGACTCAAACATTTCTCAAAACCCCTGTTAATAACAAAAAGGTCATTTTCCTTTTCCGGCAGTTGTTTTTTGATACCTACCGGTAGAAGAAAGCGACCCTTTGCATCTAAAGTGGCCTCGAATTCGCCGAGAAAACCTATCATTATCAGGTGTTTGAGTCAATTTTTAAATAATTCACACAAAATAACACTTTTTCCCACTTGAAAAACAAATTTTTTTACTTTTATTTTTTCCACAAATAATTTTCGCTGCAAAACAGCCACTACACAGCACTATGTGATCTTAATACGTTTTTTGCAAGTAAGCACTCTGAATTAACTGTGAATTGCTGTGGAAAAGCTGTGGATTATCCCGAAAAACAAATGATTGATCCGGAATTGTAAAATGCCGGGTCTTGTTATTTTTATAGTATGACAACTCCAGGTTATTCAGGAACACCATTATTAAAAAAGCTTGGAATTAAACCCGATCATAAGCTGCTTTTAATAAATGAACCACCTGGTTATTTTGAATTACTTGAAGTAAATATCAGCGATCAACTGTCTGGAAAAAATGAAACTCCTGATCTTATTCATTTGTTTGTAAGAAATCATAAAGAATTCGAAAATGAAATGAAGAAAATAAAATTCTTCATCAATAAAAATTCAAACATCACTATCTGGGTCTCCTGGTATAAAAAATCTGCCGGCATCGCAACAGAAGTATCAGAAAATACAATCAGGAACTTTGCATTAAAAAATGGCCTGGTTGATGTAAAAGTTTGTGCTGTAAGTGAGACCTGGAGCGGATTAAAGCTGGTTGTTCCATTAAATCTCAGAAAGAATCGCTAGCGACACCCGATATTTGCATTTTAATTATACAACAGTTTGTTGTGTTATGGATCCACGAAATTTATTGATTAAAGATTTCACCTATTCTCTTCCGGAAGATCGCATTGCGAAATATCCTTTGCCCGGCAGAGATGCTTCAAAACTCCTGGTTTATCATAATGGAAAAATCATGGAGGACATTTACAAAAACTTAGATCAGCATTTGCCCGAAGACTCTTTATTGATCTTTAACGATACCAAAGTAATCGAAGCAAGAATATTATTTCAAAAAAAAACAGGCGGTGTCATTGAAATTTTTTGTCTTGAACCCCACCAGCAGTATGATGATATAATAATGGGTATGACGCAAAAGAAAAGAGTGCTATGGCGATGTATGATCGGCGGTGCCTCTAAATGGAAACATGGCCAGGTATTGGAAAAAAAAATAAGATCAGGAGGCAAAGAAATATTTCTTTTGGCCAGGTATGCCGAAAAATTGGCTGATTCTTTTGTTATAGAATTTTCCTGGAATGATGAGCTGAGCTTTGCTGAAATACTTCATGATGCCGGCGCGATTCCTTTGCCGCCATATATCAAAAGAGAGCCTGAAAAATCAGATGCAGAAAGGTACCAGACGATTTATGCACATCATGAAGGTTCGGTTGCTGCTCCAACCGCAGGGTTGCATTTCACTGATGATCTCCTGGAAAAAATTAAAACAAAAAATCTTCATACCGATTTTGTGACACTTCATGTGGGAGCAGGTACGTTTAAGCCTGTAAAGAGTTTAAGTATGGGAGAGCATGAGATGCATTCCGAGTGTATAAATGTTTCAAAACCGACAATCAAAAATATCCTGAATAATTTATCAGGAAATATTATTCCTGTTGGTACAACTTCTCTTCGCACGGTGGAAAGCCTTTATTGGCTGGGAGTAAAACTAAGATCAGGTGAAAAAAATAATTTAACCATTGAGCAATGGCTGCCTTATGAAATTGACGATACTGATCTTTCTCCTGCAGAAGCATTAATAACCCTGATTGACTTTATGAATAAAGAAAACAGGGAATATTTGAATATAAAAACCCGGATACTGATTGCACCTTCTTATAAAACTAAAATTGCAAAAGCCCTGGTCACTAATTTTCATCAGCCGCAATCCACCTTACTATTATTAGTAGCCGCATTAATAGGAAATGACTGGAAAAAAATTTATGAGTATGCTTTGAAAAATAATTTTCGTTTTCTCAGTTACGGTGATGGATGTTTATTGTGGATCAATCCATCTATGCAGGAACGGGGGAAATGACGGGCTGCCGCTGAAGCTTTTTCAGGGGAAGTTCAATGGTAAATGTGCTGCCCTTTCCCAATATACTATCTACTTTGATTTCACCACCATGAGCTTCCACCATTGTTTTTACATAACTTAAACCCAAACCAAATCCTTTCACATTATGTATGTTACCGGTATGCGCGCGATAAAATTTTTCAAATACTCTTTTTACAGTTTCCCGATTCATTCCAATACCATTGTCTTCAATAACGATCACAATACTTTTTGCAGTGGACCCGGTAGTGATCTTGATCATTGGTGGTTGATCGTCCTTTGAATATTTTATAGCGTTATCAATCAGGTTGATAATAAGATTGGAGAAGTGGACTTCGTCAGCATCAATAAAATCATTTTCGGCATTTAGCAAAAGTTCAGCCTTTCCATTTCTTTCTTCTAACTGCAATGTAAAATTTTCCACTACATCCTTAATGACCTGGTGGGCATGAACGGGCCGCAGCAGCAACTGCACTTCCTGTTTATCCATTAAAGCAGCTTTCAGAATTGTCTCCACCTGCCTGTTCATTCTTTTATTTTCTTCCTTGATTATTGTACTGAAATAACTCATTTTTTCCTTGTCACTTACTACCTTTTCATTACGCAAAGCATCTACGGCAAGCGAAATGGTAGCCAATGGTGTTTTAAACTCATGGGTCATGTTATTAATAAAATCATTTTTTATCTCGCTTAGCTTTTTTTGCCTGAGCATTGTTCGTACTGTAAGATAAAATGCGGCCATGATAAGAAGTGTAAAAACGATCGCGGAAATGATCGGCAGCCACAAAGATTCAAATACCATACTTTGATAATTCATTACAATAACGATCAGCACTTCATTTGGGGAAAGATTTTCTGTTTCACTTCCGCTGGGTGAATTCAATGCTATTGAATATTGATAATTCTTAGGATCGCTTTCATTATAAACAACAGTAAAATTTCTTGACTGCTTTTCCATCACGCTTGTCGGAATAACTGCTATCCCGAATTCAAACCTTATTTTATCCAGGTCGTATTGGTGAAAAGCTTTGTTGATGATATCCGCAATCTGGCTTGTACTTAATCTTTGCCCGATGGTGTTAGGCCGCAGATAATCAAGCGGAAACTCGCCCGGCATCAGGTTGGGGAACGTTTTATTATCAATATTGTAATTGGCTTTACGCTGAGCAAGATTATTGCCTGCCAGTGTAACGCCATCCTGGATGCGGTGTCTCACCTGTTCCTGTCTCAGCAATACCATATTTTTTAACCACAAAAGCTGGATGACAATTATACCGACCAACGATAAACTGATCAATCCGATTATTATGGGAAAAATTTTCTTCACTACACTTAATTACGGGTTGAAAGATAATATGTTTTTACAAAGATGTAAAACTTCGCAAAATTAGTATTTCAGATTCCGGGTCTGAGTTGTTGTGATTCTAAAAGCCGGATTTTAACAGAGGTTTATAGCAATTGATTTCTTTATGATCATCACCGAAATTTTTCCAATACTCACAATTCTAATAAAAGGACACAACTTTGGGTAAAATAATTTTTAGAGTTATATTGTATTTATGATTGAACCCGCGTCCGGAATATTACTTATTTCTGATCCTTTTCTAAAAGATCCCAATTTCATGAGGGCGGTGGTTTTTTTATGTGAACACCAGGAACAGGGAAGTTTCGGTTTTGTGCTGAATCGCAAATATGAAAACACAATTGATGAACTGATTCCCGAACTGGAAGGCCATAAAATCCCATTATATTATGGCGGCCCGGTGCAAATGGACACCATTCATTTTTTACATCAGTATCCTGAGGAGATACAGGGCGGGCAGGAAGTGATGAAAGGAATATTCTGGGGCGGGGATTTTGACAAAGTAGTTGAAATGATAAAAAATAATACGATCAACGAAAATAAGATCCGGTTTTTTATCGGTTATTCAGGCTGGAGCGACGGGCAATTAACCAATGAACTAAAGGAAAAATCATGGTTAACTGTAAAGGCAACGGGCAAACTCGTTTTTCATAATGATTACAAGGAAATCTGGAAAGATTCATTAAAACTTCTCGGTGGAGATTATGAGATCATGATCAATTTTCCAATCGATCCTCAATTGAATTAATTTATTTTTTATTTGTCATTAAATTGATTCCCGGCTTTTTCAACTATACTTTACCTGCCTGAGAAAATTATTGCAACCTTTATTAAGTAGTCTCTTAGCATCTATTCCTCTATCGCTGACGCTCCTTCAACCAGCACGGTTACTTTATTATTGAGCACTTCCACAAATCCGCCCTGTATTTCAAAAAAAGAAAAATGATTTTGTTTGTCTTTCAAAACCTTTACCCGTCCTGCCTTCAATGCACTTACCAATGGTGCATGTTTTTCCAATACTTCAAAACTGCCACTGATACCGGGCATTTGCACGCCATACACTTCGCCACTGAAGAGTTTTTTTTCCGGAGTAAGTATTTCGAGGTTCATGCCCCTATCCCCTGAAGGGGTATTTTGAGGTTAATAAAAAGCTGAATAGTATCCTGATATTGAAGCGTGCGACGCAACGAATGTTGAACAGAATTACAAAAGTTGGTAACACAATTATCAACTCACTTAAAAAAGAACTATTAATTAAAATTTTTTTAATCCGAGTTCCCCTTTAGGGACAGGGGTTTGTCTTATCCCTGCGCCTGCGCTAATATTTTCTTTCCCTTTTCAATGGCATCATCAATACTTCCAACCAGGTTGAATGCAGCTTCAGGATATTCATCTACTTCTCCATCCATGATCATATTAAAGCCTCGGATCGTTTCTTCAATTGGAACCAATACACCTTTCAATCCTGTAAATGCTTCTGCCACATGGAAAGGCTGTGACAAGAAACGTTGTACTCTTCTTGCGCGGGAAACGGTTAGTTTATCTTCATCGCTTAATTCATCAAGACCAAGAATGGCAATTATATCCTGTAATTCTTTATAACGCTGCAGGGTTAATTTCACCCTGTTGGCACAATCATAATGTGCATCTCCCACCACCTGCGGCATCAGGATCCTTGAAGTGGAATCAAGCGGATCCACAGCGGGGTAAATTCCGAGATCTGCAATTTTCCTGCTCAACACAGTTGTTGCATCAAGGTGAGCAAAGGTTGTTGCCGGGGCCGGATCTGTTAAGTCATCCGCAGGCACGTACACTGCCTGCACTGATGTAATAGAACCATTTTTTGTAGAAGTGATCCTTTCCTGCATGATCCCCATTTCAGTTGCCAATGTTGGTTGATAACCTACCGCAGACGGCATACGACCTAACAGGGCAGATACTTCAGAACCCGCCTGTGTAAAACGAAAGATATTGTCGACGAAGAAAAGAATATCACGGCCTTTGCCCTGTCCATCACCATCACGAAAATATTCTGCGATCGTCAAACCGCTCAATGCCACTCTTGCACGTGCTCCCGGAGGTTCATTCATCTGCCCAAAAATGAATGTCGCTTTTGATTCTGATAATTCTTTCAGGTTCACTTTGCTCAAATCCCATCCCCCATTTTCCATGCTATGTTTAAAATCATCGCCATATTTCATAATGCCCGCTTCGATCATTTCACGTAATAAGTCATTCCCTTCACGGGTTCTTTCACCTACACCTGCAAATACGGAAAGACCACCATAACTCTTTGCAATATTGTTGATCAACTCCTGTATGATCACTGTCTTACCCACGCCGGCTCCACCAAACAAACCCACCTTACCACCTTTGGCATAAGGCTCGATCAGGTCAATTACTTTTATACCGGTATATAAAATTTCAGTACTTGTAGAAAGATTTTCAAATATCGGCGGCATTCCATGAATAGGACGACCGCCTTTTTTTGACACTGCCGGCAGACCATCAATCGGATCACCGGTTACATTAAATAAACGTCCTTTTATATCATCACCCACAGGCATAGCGATCGCAATTCCCGTATCCACCACATCGGTGCCGCGCATCAGGCCTTCCGTTCCGTCCATTGCAATACAACGAACACTGTCT
>JBIOGV010000077.1:0-13300 GCA_044448365.1 Chitinophagales bacterium | reverse complement strand
CCCTTCCGGATCTTTATTGGGATCCGGGATCAGCAAATCTTCTTTCTTGTAAATGAATCCTGCCCGCGAATAATTTGCTGTCGCAAAAGTTTCCGACAGATAAATTGCATCTTTCGGACAGGCATCTTCACAAAACCCACAAAAAATGCAACGAAGCATATTGATCTCATATTTAGCCGCATATTTTTCTTCGCGATATAAATGTTCTTCACCCGGCTGCCGTTCAGCGGCTTCCATAGTTATCGCTTCTGCCGGGCATGCTACTGCGCATAATCCGCATGCGGTGCAGCGTTCACGACCTTCTTCATCGCGATTTAATATTTGCACGCCGCGGAAAACTTTTGGGAAACTTCTTTTTTGTTCCGGGTATTGTATGGTTGCTTTCTTTTTGAACAAATGGCTCAGCGTGATAAACATTCCTTTCAGCACGGCAGGCAAATACAATTTCTCCCATAAATTCATGGGCCTGCGATCTACCTGCTTTGCTCGTTGTGTTAACATTTTACCTTTTAGCTGCCAGCTGTACGCTGTGAGCTTTTTTAAAATTTTCGCAAATATATTTTATGTACCCAACTAAACAATTCTATTTAGCTTTCGTTGTGTCACACTCTTGTACGTTCTGTAATTCTTCTATACAAGTTCGCTGTGATCTTTGTGATTCGTGGTGTCCTTTGTGACCATATTTTGTCGGTCACAAAGTGCACAAAGAAAACAAGACGAACACAACGTAAGCCTCTCAACTTGTTATTGCCGAAAGCTCAGCCATTTATTGGGAGACTATTCTGCAATTTTGTTTTGTCATCCGGGCGAAGCGTCGAATCTCAAACATCACAATTTTTTGTTTGGTTACCTACTCGCCATTTACCACTCACCACTCGCTATTTTCTCAACAATATTACCAACGCCGTTACCACCATATTGATCAATGCCAGCGGTATTAATTTTTTCCATCCCAGGTTCATCAACTGATCATAACGGAAACGTGGGATCGTCCACCTTATCCAGATAAATACAAACAAAAAGAAAAATGATTTAGCCATCAACACAACAAATCCAATTACTGCCAGGAGATTGGGCGATAAACCCCAGCTTGCTTCATTTACAAACGGAATGTCGTAACCTCCAAAAAACAATGTCGCCATTACCGTTCCGCTGATGAACATATTCACATACTCGGCAAACAAGTAAAGACCCAATTTCATTGATGAATATTCCTGGTGATATCCAAAATTCAATTCATTCTCAGCTTCTGCAAGGTCAAATGGCGTACGGTTACATTCAGCCAATGCACAAATAAAAAAAATCAGGAACCCCAACGGCTGATAAACCACATGCCATCCATGCTGGACCTGGTTGTTTACGATCACACTCATTTGCAATGAACCTGTCAGCATCAGCAAAGCGATCAGTGCCAAACCCATTGCCAATTCATAAGAGATCATTTGTGAAGCGCCACGAACAGCAGCCAGCAATGAAAATTTATTATTCGATGCCCATCCGCCAATCATAATTCCATATACCCCCAAACTTACGACCCCGAAAATGTACAATATCCCAATATTCAGATCCGCAATTTGCAAAGGCACATTATGACCTTTTATTTGAAGGGGAGTTCCCCAGGGAATCACGGCACTGGTAAGCATTGCGGTTAGCATCGCCAATGAAGGACCGAGAACAAATAAAAATTTTGATGAGGCAAGAGGAATGATCTCTTCTTTAAAAAATAATTTACCACCATCGGCTATTGGTTGAAGAATTCCAAACGGCCCGGCACGATTCGGTCCCCGGCGATCCTGTAAAAATGCTGCTATCTTTCTTTCAGCATAAGTTGTGTACATGGCAATCAGTAATGCCAGGGTAACTACAAACCCAACCAGTAAAAACTTTTCTAAAATAAACCACCAATCTATTGCCAGTAAATACATATAAATTCAAAATGTAAAAGTCAAAATTAAAAATCTTAGAAGTCCTGTTTTTACTTTTGAATTTTGACTTTTTAATTAAGGCTTATCCGGATTCATCGAATCAGCCCCTTGCGGATTTGATCCAACTCCATCTTTTAAATCTGTTATATTTTTTCCATACGCATTCGGATTGCCTTCAAATGTTTCACTTGTTGCCGGGCCGGGCAGAAGACTTAAGTCAACTTCCGGTTCATTCACGTCACTCACACTATGAATATCAAAAAGCAATTTAGGTTTTCTTCCTCCCATAACTTCAGGCAAGGCTTCATGCGGTTTTTTCGCTCCCACATAATGGCCTGCAGAAATAACTGAATGGCGATCCAGTTTTGTCGGTCCTTCAATAACCCAATCATTTACTTTCTTTTTCTCAAACCGGCATTCATTGCAAATAAACTCCTCGACCTCGCCCCATTGATCTTTTCTTGCCGTTACCCTCAGCACATCATCGCCCCGCATCCACAACCGAACCTTACCACTGCATTTCGGGCAATCACGATGGGCCTCGACCGGATTGGTAAACCAGACACGATTTTTGAACCGAAATGTTCTGTCGGTTAATGCCCCAACGGGACAAACATCGATAACATTCCCGATAAAATCATTGTCCAGCGATTTTTCAATATAGGTAGCGATCTCAGAATGATCCCCACGATCCAAAATTCCATGCATTCTTTTATTAGTAAGCTGGTCAGCAGCAAATACACAACGAAAACAAAGAATACATCGCGTCATGTGCAACTGAATATAGGGGCCAAGGTTATGTCTTTCAAATGTTCTTCTTTTAAATTCATACCTCGTTCCTTCGCGACCGTGTTCATAACTCAGATCCTGCAGATCACATTCACCAGCCTGGTCACAAACCGGGCAATCAAGCGGATGATTGATCAATAAAAATTCTACAACTGCCTTTCTTGCTTCGAGCACGGTATTGTTGGTCATGCTTTCCACCACCATTCCATCCATCACATTGGTTCTGCAGCTTGCAACCAATTTAGGCATGGGTCGCGGATCAGCAGTAGAACCCGCGGCTATTCTTACCAAACAGGTACGGCATTTGCCGCCACTGCCTTTTAATTTGCTGTAATAGCACATAGCGGGTGGCACTACATCACCACCAATTTTTCGTGCAGCCTGCAGAACAGTTGTTCCCGGCTCCACCTGGATGGTGATGTTGTCGATTGTTACTTTAAATAATTTTTTGTCGTCCGCCATTTTATTTTCATTTCACGCAAAGCAACATAAGGTGCAAAGACGCAAAGTTTATTATAAGTTATTTACAATCCTGTGTATCCCATCTTTTATCAAAGGGACATTGAAATTTATTAACAATCCTAATTTCAAATTTGTCAGTTTTAGATATGTCTGGACCTGTTTATAATGTATATCTGCAAGTGCTTCTATTGACTTTAATTCGACTATTACTTTGTCATCAATAATAAAATCAGCCCTGAATCCAACTTCCATTTTAATTTCTTCATGAATCAAAGGAATAGGATGTTGCCGTTTTATCAGAATTCTATTCTTTAACCATTCATAATGAAAGATCTCTTCATACACACTTTCAAACAATCCCGGTCCATACTGCTTATGTAGCTTAAACCACAAATCGACAACCAATTTCGAAATTTCATTTTCAGTCATCGCTTTGCGTCTTATTTACTTTGCGTCTTTGCGTGAAACTAAACAACAACCTCCAGCGGCATAGCATAATTCGCCAATCCATAATTTCTTCTCAGTGCATCTTCCGGATTCAATACATGCCATTCAAATTCGTCCCTGAAATGTCTTATGGCTGCTGCAACCGGCCATGCTGCCGCATCACCCAATGGACAAATCGTATTTCCCTCAATTTTACTTTGGATATCCCAAAGCAGATCAATATCGCTCATCTTGCCTCTTCCGTATTCAATATTGTTTAAAATTTTTTCCATCCAGCCTGTCCCTTCCCTACAGGGTGAACACTGACCGCAACTTTCATGACGGTAAAATCTTGCTAACGTTAACGTATTTCGAACCACACACTGATCTTCATCCAGCACAATAAATCCGCCGCTTCCCATCATCGAACCTTTTTGAAAACCTCCATCCGATAAACTTTCATAGGTCATCATTCTTTTTTCTCCTTTCGCAGTTTTCAATAAAAGATTTGCAGGAAGAATCGGAACGGATGATCCGCCGGGAATACATGCCTTTAATCGTCTCCCATTCGCAATGCCACCGCAATAGTCATCACTATAAACAAATTCTTCGACAGAAACATTCATTTCAATTTCATAAACACCTGGCTTTTTAATATTGCCACAGGCAGAGATCAGTTTCGTTCCTGTTGATTTTCCAATCCCGATCTTTGCATATTCTTCGCCACCCATATTTATGATCGGAACCACTGCTGCAAGCGTTTCTACATTGTTCACAACGGTCGGGCAATCCCATAAACCCTTTACTGCAGGGAACGGAGGTTTAATTCTTGGATAACCCCGTTTACCTTCCAACGATTCAATTAAAGAAGTTTCTTCGCCACAGATATACGCACCAGCGCCACGATGAATATATATCTCGCAATCAAACCCGCTGCCTAAAATATTTTTTCCCAGCCAGCCATTATTTTTTGCTTCTGTGATGGCTTGTCGCAATATATCAACGATCCACGCAAACTCGCCACGGATATATATATAGGTACGATTACTGCCAATAGCGTAAGATGAAACGATCAATCCCTCGATCAACAGGTGAGGAATGAACTCCATTAAATAACGATCCTTAAAAGTCCCCGGTTCTGATTCATCGGCATTGCAAACAAGATAACGCGGCACTCCTTCCGGCTTTGCCAGGAAACCCCATTTCATTCCTGTTGGAAATCCGGCACCACCACGACCACGCAATCCGCTTTTTTTAACTTCTTCCGTAACCAGATTGGGACTCATCTTAAAAGCCTTCTCCACGGCTACGTATCCACCATTCTTTCGATAAGCATCATAATACCGGATGCCTTCAATATCTACCCTGTCTAATAAAAGTTTTCTTGCCATGCCCTATTTCCAAAGGAGAGTTTTTAAACTCTCTTAATTTATATAATTGTTTTTAATTTCCAATCGTTCATATTACAGCTGAACAAAACTGAATATCAGCATCACCATTCAATTCATCCTAAAGAACTTTAAAAATTGAACTGCCACTAATGCCCCTTTAGGGGACGGGGGCTTACAATTTCGTACCCTGCCTCGCTATTAATTGCCAACCCTTTTTTGTTTTTAACCAAACTTCCAAAATGTGCAGCCTCATTTGAAAAGCGTTTCCGTTGGGTGCTTTTCCTTCTGCATTTGTATTTGTTCTTACCGTTGCCCATTGTTTATTGATCGCCGCGATCAGCACACTCTCATTCTCAATTTTTGTGTATGTAAGTTTCCCGCTTTTCAGATCATTAATGATTTCGGTTTTATTTTGCACCCAACCATTAGAATGGCCATAACTCACATCTTCATTCAGCAATTGCATCAATGCCTGTTCATCTTTATTCACTAATGCCTTGTCAAGATTTGACATAGCTTCTTTCAATGAAACACTGTCAACCTGGGCAACAGCGGTTACAGTTGTAAAAAATAAAAATATTGTAAGAAAAAAACGTATCTGGAAAATTGGTCTCATCATTTTAATTATTTCTTGCCGCCGTTTGCCTGCATTCATCAATGATCTGATCCACTTTTTCCTTTGTCAAATGTTCACGGTAGGTTTTCCCCAACTGCATCATCGGCGCATAACCACAAGCCGCCAGGCATTCAACTGTCTTCAAAGTAAACATTCCATCCTTTGTTGTTTCGCCTGGTTTAATTCCAAGCTTTTGTTCTATATATTTTATGATCGTATCGCTGCCATTCAGCATACATGGACCAGTTTGACAAACTTCAAACATATACCTGCCAACAGGTTTTAAATTATACATGCTGTAAAATGTAGCCACTTCGTACACTTCTATCGGTTCTAATTTTAATAAAGAAGCTACATAATCCATTACCGGCACATCCAGCCATCCGCCAAATTCCTGTTGCGCCAAATGCAGGATCATCAGGATGGCGCTTTTTTGCTTGCCTTCCGGGTAATGAGAAATGATCTCATCCACTTCTTTTAACTTATCGTCTGAAAATTTTATCATGCCACTAAGTAAAAAGTCAAAAGTAAAAATTTAAAAAAGAGCTTTTGACTTTTGATTTTTGACTTTTTAATTCATGAATCCATCTCCCCGGCAATCAAATTCAAGCTACTCATTAAAATGATCGCGTCACTTAACATGTGACCTTTCACCATTTCCTCAAATGCCTGGTAATAAATAAAACAAGGTCTGCGGAAATGCAGGCGATAGGGCGATCTTCCTCCATCACTGATCAGATAAAACCCCAATTCACCATTTCCTCCTTCTACTGAATGATATACTTCACCGGCAGGCATCTCAATCTCACCCATAATAATTTTAAAATGCCAGATCAAGGCTTCCATCTTAGTATACACATCTTCTTTCGGCGGCAAATAATATTCAGGAACATCTGCATGATAAACCTCCGCCTCTGCTCCTTTAAATTCCTGGACTTTCTGATAAGCCTGTTCAATGACACTTAAAGATTGCCACATTTCTTCTTCGCGAACCAAAAAACGATCATAACAATCACCCGTTGTTCCAACCGGAACCTTAAAATCAAAATCTTCATAGCTGCAATAAGGGCCATGCACCCGAACATCATAATCAACACCTGCAGCACGAAGATTTGGACCTGTAAAACCATAATTCAATGCCCGTTCTGCGCTGATCGGTCCCACGCCAATTGTACGATCCATAAAAATGCGGTTACGCACGAACAGGTTTTCAAATTCTTTCAGTACCCGCGGATATTCTTTTAAAAACCTTTCAAGTTTCTGAAAAGCAATATCATTGAAATTTCTTTCAAAACCACCAATACGCCCAATATTTGTTGTCAGCCTCGAACCACATACTTCTTCCCAGATCTCATAGATCAGTTCCCGGTATTGCATCAGGTACAGGAACCCGGTGTAAGCGCCGCTGTCAACTCCAACTATTGAGTTGCAAATGAGATGATCACCAATTCTTGCCAGTTCCATAATGATCACCCGCAAATAGTCAACCCGTTTTGGTATTTTGATACCCAATAATTTTTCGCAGGTCGTATGCCAACCCATGTTGTTGATAGGAGATGAACAATAATTCAACCGGTCTGTTAGTGGCGTGATCTGGTAAAGAGGTTTTCTTTCAGCAATTTTTTCAAATGCGCGGTGAATGTAACCGATGGTCTGCTCTGCCGATACAATTCTCTCACCATCGAGCTCAAGAATATTCTGAAAAACACCATGTGTAGCCGGGTGCGTAGGGCCAAGGTTAAGCGTAGTGGTTGTTTTCTCAATACTTCCTTCCGGTAATCTGATATGTGGTTCTGTTATGGATGACATTTTTGGAGTCAAATTCAAAAGTAAAAAGTAAAAAAATGATTTTTGAATTTTGAATTTTTACTTTACAATACAGGTTTTCCTTCATTATTTTTTTCTTCTTCTACAATGGTACCATGCTCTGTTTTTTCTGTTCCATATCCAAGCGTTCCTCCTCTGCCGAACATTTCATCATCTTTATCAATACGCGTTGAATCTTCCAGTGGATATTCTTTCCTCAATGGGAAATAATCCATCTCGTCAACATTTAAAATGCGTTTTAGATTCGGATGGCCCACAAAATTTACTCCATAAAAATCATATGTTTCTCTTTCCAGCCAATTAGCAGATGAGAATAAACCCGTTGCTGTGTATATATCCGGTTTATTTATTTCAGTAAAAATTCTGAACCTGATACGAACATTATCTTCAAGATTATGCAGGTGATAGACGACAGCGAGTTCTTTGTTTTTTTGTTCAGGATAATGAACCCCACAAAGGGTAGTGAGAAATTTAAATTTTAATTCCGGGTCATCACATAAAAAATTGAGCACTTTCAGATTCATTTCTTTGGGGGCTTCAAATGTGAGCAATCCATAAGGCTCGCTGAAATTGCTTACCTGCTCGCCAAATTTTTCAATCAATTTTTGTTTTATATGTTCATTCGTTAAATTCAAAAGTCAAAATTTAAAAATCAAAAGCTCAAAAGCTATATTTTACTTTTGAATTTTGACTTTTTACTTTTATTGTATACCGTAACTTTCTAATAATCCTTTATACTGCTGGCCGTTTCTTCTTCTTAAACTTTCTTTACCCACCAGGTCCTGTATTCTTATTATTCCATCAATGATCGCTTCAGGTCTCGGAGGGCAACCCGGTACATAAACGTCCACAGGCACTACCTGGTCAATTCCCTGGAGCACACTATAGGTATCAAAAATACCACCACTGCTGGCACAGGCTCCAACAGCCATTACCCAGCGCGGTTCTGCCATTTGCAGGTAAACTAGTTTCACAACAGGTCCCATTTTTTTTGCTATGGTTCCCATTACCATCAGCAAGTCACATTGCCGCGGAGAAAACCCTACCCGTTCACTGCCAAACCTGGCGAGGTCATAATGCGAGGCCATTGTAGCCATGAATTCAATACCACAGCATGAAGTAGCAAAAGGCAAAGGCCATATAGAATTTTTTCTTGCCAGTCCAACAACTTTATCTAAAGATGTGGCAAAAAATCCTTCACCCATTGAGCCTTCGGGCATTTCTGCCATGCTGATATCGTTTTCCAGGTCTTTTGGATGTATGTTATATGATACCGGGCGATCCATAAAAATACCCCCATCCCCTAAAGGGGAGTTTATATACACTCTCATCTTTGAGTGCAATTAAAAAAATTTATTGCTAAAGAACTATAAGTTGAAGAGTGCCCCTAATCAAACTGAGGGTAAATCCGCAACCGAAGTTTAACAGACATTCAGTTGCTGATATCATAATCATCAACTTCTTAATAAAGAACAATAATAAATAGAAGATGTTCGACCTAAGTTCCCTTTAGGAACAGGGGCTCAATCTTCCCATTTCAATGCTCCCTTTTTAATAATATAAATAAATCCGCATAAAAAGAAAGCTACAAATATCATTACCGCCCAAAACCCATTCCAGCCAAGTGTTTTAAAATTTACTGCATAAGGGTAAAAGAAAATCACTTCCACATCAAACAATACAAATAATATGGCAACTAAAAAATATTTGATGGCCATTGGTTGTCGTGCGTCACCATGAGATTCAATTCCACTTGCAAAATTTTCCAATTTGTCCGTTGTTTTTCTTTTAGGTCCAAGCATGTGTGTGATCAACATCAGGAAGGCCACAAGACCGGCTGCAAAAATTATTTGAATAACAACCGGCAGATAAGATGCGGAAGTATTGGCATTTGCCTGGAGTAAATAAAACATGAATGAATTCACAGTTCACAAAAATAAGGTGAAGCAATTAAAGGATGAAAAGGAATATAGTTACCAGGTATTCAGGAGGCATTATTCAGTTAGCCATAAGTTTCAATAAAAAAATCCCTGCCATTCGGCAAGGACTGCCATAATGTTAGATCAGGATCACGCCTTTGCAATAACCATTGCCTTTCTATTTGTGGCCGAAGAATTTATTGCAGAAGGAACTGGCTTGGTGGAACCGGTTGGCTTACCCTTTGTATTTTTAACCGGTTTAGCTGATTTTTGTAAATAATCCAAAAGATCTTTAATGGACGCATTTTCCGGATCGAATTCAAGCCCTTTTTGCAAATAGATGATGGCGGAATCCCTGTCTTTTTTGATATTATTATAGTACCCCGCCAATAATTTGCTTGATACAACGGCTTGTGTTTTGAATTTAACCTTATCCGATTGTGCAAGATCGAGTGTCTTTTGATATTCCTGAATCATGGCTGAAGCAAAAGGTTCAACCATCATTGTACTATCAAGAGCAAAATTTGCCTGTGCCCGCAAGTAATGACCAATTACCGTATCTGGCGCTAAGTCATTATAAACTTTCAAAAAACTATCAGCTCTTTGATAGTTCCCGCTGAGATAAAACCGGTAACCGATGAAAAATGGATCGGTAGCGACCGCGTTCTTTCTTGATTGGGCCTGGATAATCCGCAGTTCGGCGGCATCGAGCCATTTTTTCTTGGCCTCAAAGTTATTAATTGCTTTTTGGAGAATGTCCATCTTGTCATAATAATCCGAGTCCAGTTGTACAGCTTTCTCATAACTACTCACAATCATATTGTCGTCGCCTGTACCTGCACTATAAATCTGTCCTTTTAGAATATAATCTGTTGGAACAATTTCTTCCTCTTTCACAATAGCAAAATATTGATCGATGTATTGTTTTGCTGTTGTTGTATCACCCTTATTCACATAAGAATCAGCCAATAATTTATATACTTTTGGCTGAGTCTGAGTACCGGCTTTTGCTGCAATATCCTTTGCCGTATTAATAGCACAATCATAATCCTTTTTTGCCCAGCATGTTTGTGCTACGAGGTAAGCATTCTGTGGATCCTGGTCTGCATTAGCCACATATTTATTAGCATAGTCCTGGGCCGTATTAAAATCATGTTTATTCAATAAATAATAATAATAGAGTTCATAATATACAGGAGCAAACTTTGCATCCACGCTAAGGGCTTTGTTCATTAATTCTGTAAATAAATCCCAATTTTTTTGCGTGTAATAAATCATTGCCTTTCTATAATCGGCCCTTGCCAGGTTTGGGTTTATACTAAGTGCTAAATCATAGTTTATTACAGCCTGTCCACCATCATGAGCTTTACGAAAAGCATCTCCGAGATTTAAAAAAACATCGGCATTTTTGGGATCTTTTTCTGCAGCTAATTTTAATTTGTCAAGCGCATATGCAATATCACCGATCTTGGCATCGATATTGGCGCGTCCGATTGCATTTAAAATATTAACATCGGGGCCCTTTTTTCCCGAACTTAAATTAATGGCCGTTTCAAACATCTGGCGTGCCTCATCTTTTTTCCCATCAATTAAATTTACATGTCCCATTCCTGCCAATATTAAAGGAGCATTGCCATTAGCCTGCAGAGTCTTTGAATAAAGGTCTCTTGCAGATTTTACATCTTCCAATGCAATGTCAGTCTGACCTAACCAGTAAACCGCATCAAGATTATTTGGATTTGTTGCAAGAAGTTTCTCAAATATTTCCTTTGCACTTTTATATCTTTCCGCATACAAATGATTCATTCCTTCGGGTATGCTTTGTGCGTGTATGGCAGCCATACCCGAAAGAACCGCAAGTAAAACCGTTATCGTGGTTTTCAATTTCATACTCTTTTTCACTTTTAAGATTGTAAATATATTCTATTCATTCAATTTTGTAACCCTGTTCGTAAAATTCATTTGAGCGGGTAAGAGATAGGCTCTTTTGAAAATCAACTGACCCGGCTCTCCGCTTAAAAAATTTGCAAATCCCTTACCAAGTCCCAGGCTCTTTTCTTTCAAAATATAAAACAAATCCCTGATCATCGGGTATCGGCCATAATAAATATTAGCCTGCCAGGGTAACAAATAACTATCGAGACTATCCGTACTTTCCAGGTATGCCATCTTCACTTTTTTCAAAAAACTCATTTGAGTTGTATCATCGTGATTTCCAATCCAGCTTACTCCTACAAAACCGATCGCATCCGGGTTTTTTGAGACATAGTCTATAACTCCTTCGCTGTTTTTTGCTGCCATTGTTTGTGCTGTTAGTGTGTCACCGCGTAATATAGAATCGATGGCAAAACGGACCGTACTGGTTGCACGGGTACCGTCAAATATTGGAATTAAATTTTTCTTAAATCTTCCGGTCAGTATTTGTTTTATTTCGTTCATTGTAAACAATGAGTCGGGCGAAGAAGGGTTTACTATGACTGCGACTGCATCTTTTGCGATCACTAAACTCTTAGGAGCCAGCTTAAACGAGTCGACTATAAAATTTTCTTCTTGTTGTGTAAATGTTCTTGTAATGATGATCATCCTGATGCTATCTACCCCAAGATCTTTAACACATTCAGCCTCCGGCTTGTAAAAAGAAATAATTTTAGCCTGGGGGTGTAACGCTTCAAACACCTGTATCTGTGAATCGATAACCGGTTTGAACGATTCATCTGCACTAATATAGATGGTGCCGGAATCAATGCTGTCCTTTTGATTTTCTTCAATGATATTTCCGCAACTATTCAATAAAAACAATAAACTAAAGAGATAAAAAAAGGGCCTGCCGGTATGAATCAATCGGGTCATAATTCAAATTTCATCAATAATTTTTTTGATACCCCCTGTATATCCTGAATGCCCCGTATAAAACAGCAGAAATTCCGAATATAGTTGTAAGAATTGAATCAAAATTTAATTCTATACCAAACTTTTTATACAACAGAAAAAATCCGCCTGCACAAAGCCAAAGTACTCCCATGGAGTAATCATACAATGAATGCAAAAAGATCTTTGTTTTCCTTTGCCTTTCTTCATAATCATTTGCCATAAATAATCCCGTTTTCAGGAATGGCAATTTAAAAAAATTTACTGTTCAACGCCGATAAAAGTTACAGGCTGGGTAAACCATACGGCTGTTTTGTTTCCATTTTGCATGGCTGGGATCCATTTGGGCATTTTTTCCAGTACCCGTAATACCTCTTTGCTGTATTGTTCACCGTCGCTTTGAATGATCTCCGTTTTTGAGATCGTACCATCAATATCAACCATAAACCGAACCAAAACGGTTCTCTTTTCTCCGGCTTCAAGATCACCCGGGGTAATAAGATATCTTGTCAGAAATTTTGTAAAGGCTTCTCTGCCACCCGGAAATTGGGCATCGGATGAGGTTGAATAAAAAGGTTTATCATCGTTGTTACTCATTTTACCGGTTCCATTTTCCTCTGCAGGTTCAACATCAGCTTCAACGATATTACCTTGTCTAACCCCTTGAATGGTTTTTCCGGAGATCAACGAAGTGTCAATTTCAGTTTTATCAGGCATATCAGTTTTTTGATTGTTATCAACGATTTGTATACGGCTCGTATATGCTGTTTGAGCTACCGGAGGTTTGATCTTTGGTTTTGGCAGATCAGGTGTTTTGGGTTTGTTATTAGAAAAATCAACAGCAGATACTTTCACCCACTTTCCATTTTCAACAGGGTAGCCAGGATGTTCAGATCGGGAATAATTGAAGATCAATAACAATAAAATAGAGCTTAGTGAAATTCCCAGTGCCCATTTCAGGCGATAGTTATAAGTTTTTCTGAGTGCATAAGCACCATACGCTTTGTTGCGGTTCTCGAATAAGATGTCGAGAAGGTCAGCATGTAAAATTTCTTTGTTGGTCATGGCTATACTTTT
>JBIOGV010000076.1:0-13303 GCA_044448365.1 Chitinophagales bacterium | reverse complement strand
TTGCCGTCGTATCATTATTAACAAGCCTGAACTGTTAAAAAAGAAAGGACCGTTATTACTTGCCTGCAATCATCCCAATTCATTTCTCGATGCTGCCATACTTGCTGATCTGTTTCAGCAACCGGTTCATTCGCTTACAAGAGGTGATGTTTTTAAAAAACCATTCTATAGAAAAATTTTAAAAGCATTAAAAATGTTACCGGTTTACAGAACCAGCGAAGGGGTGGAAAACCTTGGCATCAATTATCAGACTTTTGAAGATTGTAAAAACATTTTCAGAAAGGATGGTGTCGTTCTTATTTTCAGTGAAGCAAAATGTGAAAATGAATGGCATTTACGGCCACTAAGAAAAGGAACAGCAAGATTGGCTTTCAGCAGCTGGGATGAAAATATCCCGGTAGAAGTTTTACCGGTTGGCATCAATTACAGTTCATTCACAAGATTTTCAAAAAATGTCTTCATCAATTTTGGAGAAATAATATCCCGGCATGATTTTGACCTGGATCACGCTGACGGGAAAAAATATCAATTCTTTACAAATAAATTGCACGGGCAGCTGCAGCAACTGGTTTTCGAGATCGATAAAAATGATATCCAAAAACAAAAACTTCTATTGGAAAAAAAACCTTTGGCTCTCTTAAAAATAATTTTATTTATACCCGCTGTAACCGGATGGCTTTTACATGCACCATTTTATTTACCAGTAAAAAATTTTACTTACAAAAAAGCATGGGATAATGAACGCGATTCTGTTCTTGTAGCATTGCTGTTATTCATCTATCCTTTTTATGCCGCTTTACTTACTACTCTTGTTTTTCTTTTGACCCGCAATTCATTCTCCTGGCTTTTACTGATTGCCTTGCCGTTTACGGCCTGGAGTTATGCGCAGGTAAAACCGCAGTTGGATAAACAAAAGATCACGGGCCCGGTTTGATGATAGTTTTAATTACAAAGTACTGTAGGTAGCTTCTGCAGAAAATAAATTCGTATTTGCTTTCTCAGCCGCTTCAATGGAAGTATAATTTGAAAGTATATCAGCTTTTCCTTTTTTTACACAAACATCATGTTCAAAATGCACAGAAGGTTTATGATCTTCGGTTCGCACCGTCCAGCCATCTTCTTCAGTATAAATTTTCCTGGTACCCAGGTTGATCATCGGTTCAATTGCAAGAACCAATCCCTCCCTCATCTTCGGACCACTTCCTCTTTTCCCATAATTAGGCACTTGCGGATCTTCATGTAAACTTTTTCCAAGTCCATGTCCCACTAATTCTCTTACTACTCCATATCCATACTTTTTTTCAGTATGTTCCTGTATGGCAAATGAAATATCTCCCACCCTGTTTCCCCCCACAGCTTTCTCAATTCCTTTATACAATGATTCTTTGGTCACTCTTATTAACTGCGCCACTTCATCACCGGGATCTCCGATCGCAAAAGTATAAGCATGATCTCCGTGCCATTCGTTTAATATCACGCCGATATCTATTGAAACAATATCACCTTCTTTAAGAGGGTCATTGTTCGGGAACCCATGCACTACAACATCATTTACTGAAATGCAGGAGTTGAAAGGATATCCGCGATAGTCTAAAAATGAAGGAACTGCTTTATGGTCACGAATAAATTCTCCGATCATTTTATCCAGGGTTATCGAAGTGATACCCGGCCTCAATACTTTAGCCACTTCTGTTAATGTTTTACTCACCAGCAATGCGCTTTGACGCATCGCCTCCACCTCTTCTTTATTTTTTAGAATGATCATTTTGCAAAATTCAAACTTCTATATGAATTCTATTTTTAAAAATAAAACCTGGCAAGCCGGCTCACCAGGTTGTTTAAAAATTTCTGACACCCGTTACATCTGCACAGAGGTAGCTGTTTGCCTGCCCTGGATACGGCCGCTTTTCATCAACCCATCATACTGTCGCATCAATAACTGGGTTTCTATCTGCTGCAAAGTGTCCAATATAACGCCTACCATGATCAGTAATGATGTACCACCGAAGAATGTTGAGAAGCCCTGCGTAACTCCCAGCAATTGGGCAATACCTGGCAAAATACCTACAAAAGCCAATAACACCGCTCCCGGCAATGTGATTTTATCCATGATCGCTCCAATAAAATCAGTGGTAGGTTGACCGGGCTTCACACCAGGAATAAATCCATTATTTTGCTTCAGGTTATCTGAAATTTGTTTAGGATTAAATATTAATGCCGTGTACAAAAAAGTAAATCCAATCACCACAACTGAATAGATAATCATGTACCAAATATTGGTATGATCGGTAAACACCCTAACCAGTCCCTGTCCCGTTTCCGATTGTTTGATTGTATTGCTTAAATTGAAAAGAGTTGGCAGGAACATGATCGCCTGCGCAAAAATGATCGGCATTACGCCTGCGCTATTGACTTTGAGAGGCAGAAATTGTCTTGCCCCACCAAATTGCCGGTTCCCCACAATCTGCTTGGCATAATTTACCGGAACTTTTCGGGTTCCCTGTATCAATAAGATACATCCGAGAATAATAGCGATCAATACTGCTATTTCAATAATGAATATCAAAATGAATCCCGGACGGGTTGACTTTGCAGCAAACTCCTGAACGAATGAATTAGGCAGGCGGGCAAGAATTCCGATCATGATGATAAGTGAAGTTCCATTACCCAAACCCCGGTCAGTGATTTTTTCGCCCATCCACATCACAAACAAAGTACCTGCAGTAAGAATCACTACCGTTGACAACCAGAAATATCCTGAATAGGCCTGTAAAATGCTATTGCCATGTATTTGCCGCAGGTATGCAACATATGCAGAAGCCTGCACCGCAGTAACGGCAACAGTTATATAACGCGTGTATTGATTGATCTTTTTTCGTCCACTATCACCTTCCTTTTGCATTTTTTGAAATTGAGGAACAAGCACCGTCATCAATTGCATAAAAATAGAAGCGGAGATATACGGCATAATTCCCAGCGCAAAAATGGAAGCCTGGCTAAAGGCACCCCCGGAAAAGGCATCTATCAATCCCAGCAGGCCATTATTGGCATTCCTGTTTGTATCCATAAGGACAGGATTGATACCCGGCAATACAATATGCGTACCGATACGATAGATCAGGATAAGCATAAGAGTATAAAGAATTTTATTTCTTAGTTCTTCGATACTCCAGATATTTTTAAGTGTCTGAAATAATTTCTTCACGGGAATTTGCTAATATTTTGAAATTTTAAACTTTGAAATCGGGAAACTGCAATTTCTGAATTTCCCAATTCTACTTTTCCAATCTTATCATCAGCCTTGCAATTTACTAAATTTAAAATGACTCGCTGAGTTAATGACCAATGACTTATTTGACTATTATATCTTATTTGACTATTTCAACTGTACCACCTGCGGCTTCAATTACTGATTTGGCTTTTCCGCTAACCGCATTTACTTTAAAAGCAAGCTTTGCCTTTATCTCTCCGTTACCTAAAATTTTCACTCTATCATTCTGACTTATCAAACCATTGATGTAAAGATTTTCCGGTGAGAATTCTTTGATACCATATTTCTCAGTCAAATGATCTACTTGTCCTACATTGAAAACTTTATATTCAACTCGAAGAACATTATTAAAGCCACGTTTGGGGATTCGACGCTGAATCGGCATCTGTCCGCCTTCGTGAGCCATTTTTCTTTTATAACCTGTACGACTCTGCTGACCTTTTGTACCTTTTGTAGAAGTTCCTCCATGGCCGGATCCATCACCACGACCAATTCTTTTTTCCTTGTGAGTTGCACCATTTGCAGGTCTTAATTCATGTAGTTTCATTTCTTTTGATTTTATACTCGGCGGGGAATCACCCCTCGCATTAAAAATTAGAAAGTCACAAGTAAAAATTCAAAAAAGTTCGTGTTCCGATTTTTTACTTTTGAATTTTGACTTTTGATTTTACATTTTCATGATGCAACCTCCTCGACCTTAACGAGGTGTTCAACCTTACGAACCATACCCAATATCTGTGGAGTTGCATTGACTTCTTTAGTTGCATTTGCCTTGTTCAAACCCAGAGCCTGCAATGTTTGTTTTTGACGCTCTGGCCTGTCAATCGGGCTTTTTACTAAAGTTATTTTGATCTTCTTCATATATATAGTCATTGAGTCATTAGTCATTAGTCATTGGTTATTGTTCATTGACCCCTGACTTACTGACTATGAATTACCCATTAAACACTTTCTTTAAACCAATATTTCTTGTTTTCGCAACTGAGATTGGTTCACGCAACATGGCCAATGCTTTAAAGGTTGCTTTAACCACATTATGCGGATTTGCAGAACCCAATGACTTTGCTAATACATTGGTAACGCCGGCACTTTCCAACACCGCACGCATGCTACCTCCCGCTATTACACCGGTACCTTGTGCAGCAGGTTTAATCAAAACTTTTGCAGCTCCTTCCTTCGCCCACTGATCATGTGGTATTGTACCACGCATTACAGGAACACGGATCAGATTTTTCTTTGCATCCTCTATTCCTTTTGTAATGGCTTCCTGTACCTCCTTAGCCTTTCCTAACCCATGACCAACCACTCCGTTTTCATTGCCTACAACTACCAATGCAGAAAAACTAAATGCACGGCCACCCTTTGTGGTTTTTACAACACGGTTGATCGCTACAACTTTCTCTTTTAACTCGAGATCGCCTGGTTTCACCCTGTTTAAAGTAACTTTTGACATATTTTATTTTGAAATTTTGGAAATGGGAGATTTTGAAATTCCCAATTTCCCAATTAAAACATTTCCCAATTAGAACTTCAGTCCCCCTTCCCTTGCTGCATCAGCTATCGCCTTTACACGACCATGATATAAATATCCACCACGATCAAATTTCACTTCCATTAATCCGAGTTCAGCCGCTTTTCTTGCGATTGCGGAACCCACCAATTTACTTTTTTCAGTCTTTGTCCCCTTTTGCGCTGCAATGTCTTTATCCTTTGACGAAGCAGAAGCAAGAGTTTGTCCCTTACTATCATCTATCAATTGAACGTAGATCTCATTGTTGCTTCTAAACACAGAGAGACGCGGCTTTTGGGCCACACCCTCGCCAACTCTTCGGCGAATTCTGTAGCGGATATTTTGTCTTCTTTGCGATTTAACTTTCGGATTCATAATAACCCCCATTCCGCCTGAGGCGGAGAGTTTTGGCATCTCTGATGTTACCAGAGACATTATTTGTAAAACATTTTTTATTTAAGAATAAGAACTATCCCTCCTAAATTCCCCCTTTTGAGGAACAGGGCTTATTTACCTGCTGCCTTACCAGCTTTTTTACGTACCACTTCACCCACATACCTGATACCTTTTCCCTTGTATGGCTCTGGCTTACGCAGACCTCTGATCTTGGCAGCCACCTGTCCTATCAGTTGATGATCGATCCCTTCCAATATAATCGTGGGATTCTGACCTTTCTCCTGAGCAGTAGCAAGTTTCAATTCCTTTGGTACCTCGAAAATAATATTGTGAGAATAGCCTAACGAAAGATCAAGAATATTTCCCTGGTTGGATGCTTTAAATCCTACACCAATCAATTCAAGATTTTTTTTGTAACCATTTGTTACACCCTTTACCATTCCTTCCACCAATGAACGATACAATCCATGCAAAGCTTTGTGACGAATCTGGTCAGTGGGACGGTTGAAACTAACATGTCCATCCTTCACTTCCACCGTAATTTCACGGTCAACAGCTTGTTTCAGTTCACCTTTCGGACCTTTAACTGTTATTACGTTATCATTGTTAATGGCTACAGTTACTCCATTAGGAAAAGCGACCGGTTTTCTACCTATACGAGACATAAAATCAGTTTTTCTTTTTTTAACTTAAAAAGTCAAAAGTAAAAATTAAAAAAAATGATGCCGATTTTTACTTTTGAGTTTTGACTTTTTACTTTGATTTAGGATACAAAACAAAGTACTTCACCACCTACATTTTGTGCCTTTGCCTCTTTATCAGTCATTACACCTTTTGATGTAGAAACAATTGCCAGGCCCAAACCATTTTTAACACGACTTAAGTCGGCAGGACCAGAATATTGACGTAATCCCGGACGACTAATACGTTCCAAACTTTGAATAGCGGGCTGCTTTGTTCTTGCATCATACTTCAGGGCAATCTTGATCACGCCTTGTTTGCTGTCATCATCGAATTTATATTTTAAAATATAGCCCTGTTTGTACAAGATCTCTGTCATGCGTTTTTTTAAATTGGACGCAGGTATCTCTACAATTCGATGACCCGCCATTTGTGCATTCCGGATTCTTGTCAGAAAATCTGCTATAGGATCTGTTACCATAATTTATTTTCAATTGATAATTGTTAATCTGTTTTCTTTATCAATTGACAATTGCCAATTGTCAATTTTACCAGCTTGCCTTTTTCAATCCTGGTATCTTTCCATTCAAAGCCATGTCACGAAGAGCTATCCTGGAAATACCGAAATAGCGAATATATCCCCTGGGGCGACCGGTCATCTGGCAGCGGTTCTTTAAACGAACTCTGGAGGAATTCTTTGGTAATTCATCTAATGCTTTCCAGTCGCCGGCAGCTTTTAGAGCAGTTCGCTTTTCTGCATATTGCTTTACCATTGCTTCTCTTTTTCTTTGCCTGGCTTTTACTGATGTTTTTGCCATACTAATTTTAATTTTCAAGATCCAAATCTCAAATCCCAAAAATTATTTCTCATTATTTGGAATTTGTGATTTGATATTTGTGATTTATTTTTTTATGTTTCGAAATGGCATTCCTAATTCCCTGAGCAATTCATACGCTTCTTCATCCGTATTGGCGGTAGTTACAAATGTTATATCCATTCCTGTGATCTTTGTGACCTTGTCGATATCTATCTCAGGAAAGATGATCTGTTCTGTAACACCTAATGTATAGTTACCTCTGCCGTCAAAAGATTTTTCATTTACACCTCTGAAGTCACGAACGCGCGGTAATGCAACAGCAATAAGACGGTCCAAAAATTCATACATCTTATCACCCCGCAACGTAACTTTTGTTCCAATGGGCATGTTTTTGCGAAGTTTGAAATTTGAAATATCCTTTTTAGACATAGTTGTAACTGCTCTTTGCCCGCTGATGGTAGACAGCTCTTCGACGGAAACATCAACTAGTTTTTTATCGGAAACAGCCCCATTTACGCCCCTGTTCAAGCTGATTTTTTCAAGCCTGGGAGCCTGCATAATGCTTTTGTAGGCAAACTTTTTCATCAAAGCAGGAACCACTTCATCAAAATATTTTTTCTCCAGCCTCGGAGTATACGTTGTTGTAGCCATTACTTAATTACCTCCCCTGATTTCTTTGATATTCGAACTGTTTTTCCATCTTCATTACGTTCTCTCTTCACTTTCACTCCGGATTTTTCTTTCGCATCCCATAACATCACATTGCTGATATGTATTGGAGCTTCTTTCTTGATGATCCCACCCTTTGTATTTTGCGCTGAAGGTTTTGTATGACGTGAAATAAAATTTGCTCCTTCAACAATCACTCTGCCTTCATCCACCAATACCTGTTTTACCGTACGTGGCTTAGCGAGATCCTTATCATTTCCGGCAATAATCACTACGCTATCGCCCTTTTTAATGTTGTACTTCGGTTTAAATCTTGTTTTCATTTTATTTTCTCTTATTGAGATTGTCATTTTTTTTGTAAACCATGAATCGTCAGACGTAAGAGACATTCAGTCTCACGTTTGACGTCTCACTATCTATAGCACTTCCGGCGCCAATGAAATGATCTTCATATATCCTTTATCACGCAGCTCCCTTGCAACAGGTCCAAAAATGCGTGTACCTCTTGGCTCTTCGCCCTGGTTTAATAATACAACAGCGTTATCATCAAAGCGGATATAAGAGCCATCCTTACGGCGTAATTTGTTTGTTGTGCGAACGATCACTGCCTTTGTCACAGTTCCTTTTTTTATTCCACCAGCAGGCAATGCATCCTTTACGGAAACAACGATCGTATCACCAATTTTTGCATAACGCTGGCCGCTGTTGCCCAGTACGCGGATACAAAGCACCTCCTTGGCACCACTGTTATCGGCAACGTTTAAACGGCTTTCTTGCTGAATCATTTTTCTTAGCTTTTAGCTGTTAGCTTCGAGCTTCGAGCTCTTCGCTTTAATCTTGTTATTCCTAATCCATGTCTCATCGCTCGTAGCTTCTTTATTTTACTTTTTCTACGATCTCTACCAGTCTCCATCTCTTTGTCTTGCTCAACGGACGTGTTTCCATGATCTTTACTAAATCACCAATGCTGCACTCATTCTTTTCATCGTGTGCATGAAACTTTGTTGTCTTCTTCACAAACTTTCCGTAGATAGGATGTTTTACTTTTCTCTCTACCGCAACAGTGATCGTTTTTACCATCTTATTGCTGGTAACAACCCCGATCCTTATTTTACGTAAATTTCTTTCAACCATTTTTTTCAGTTTTGAGCTCAGAGTTTTGAGCTCAGAGTCAACTCCCGACTCTGAACTCCCGACTTCAAACTATTTTATGCTTCTAATTCTTTTTTCTTCAATTCTGTTTTCAAACGGGCCACATCACGACGAAGATTACGAATGGTTATGGGACTCTCCAGCGGAGAAATCGCATGAGCAAATTGCAATTTCTTCAGACGCAATTCATCTTCCTTGACCCTTGCCTTTAGATCCTGTTCATTCATACCATGAATGCTTTTTTGAAAATCTGTTATCTTTCCCATCGTTGTTTAATTTGATGATGTGATAATTTGCCAATTTGATAAATGTCTTCTCAGCATTAGCAATTCAGCACATTGGCTAATTAGTTAATTAACTATGCTACTACATCCCTCCTGATAATAAACTTTGTTTTAATAGGCAGTTTACCTGCTGCCAGTTCCAGAGCTTCTTTCGCTGTTTGTTCTGATACGCCATCTACCTCGAATAAAATACGTCCCGGCTTTACAACTGCTGCCCAGAATTCGAGGTTTCCCTTTCCCTTACCCATTCTTACTTCAAGTGGTTTTCGGGTAATTGGTTTATCCGGAAAAATCCGGATCCACACATTTCCTTCACGCTTCATGTGACGGGTCAATGCCTGGCGGGCTGCTTCGATCTGGCGATCCGTTAACCAATGCTGGTCAAGTGCTTTTAATCCATATGAACCAAAAGCAATAGTAGCCCCACGTTTCGCATCACCTTTCATGCGACCTTTCTGCATTTTCCTGTGCTTTGTTCTTTTCGGTTGTAACATTTTTTAGCTTTTAGCTTTAGCTGCGAGCTCGCAGCTTAATAATTTATCTTCTCCCGCCTCCGCCTCTATTGCCTCCACCCCCACCGCGTCGGTCCCCACCACCTCCTCCACCTCTTCTGTCGTCCCTTCTGTCTCTTCTATCCTCACGCCTGTCATCTCTTCTGTCATGATCCCGCCTGTCTCTTCTGTCACTAACTTCACTCTTTCCCCCGACAAAGTTTGGATTCAGATCTCTTTTCGTTAATATTTCACCTTTACAGATCCAAACCTTGATACCGATCTTACCATACACGGTTAATGCAAATACATTTGCATAGTCAATATCCATGCGGAACGTGTGAAGAGGTACGCGTCCTTGTTTGATCTCTTCGGTACGGGCAATTTCAGCACCACCCAATCGACCAGCTACTTTTACTTTTATACCTTCTGCACCCATACGCAATGCAGAAGCAATTGACATTTTAATTGCCCTTTTATAATTGATACGATTTTCAATCTGTCTTGCAATGGTATCAGCAACGATCATAGCATCCAGTTCAGGGCGACGGATCTCAAGGATGTTGATCTGCACATCTTCCTTACCTGTTAATTTTTTCAGCTCTTCTTTGATCCTGTCAACCTCACCACCGCCTTTACCGATAATGATACCCGGTTTCGAAGTATGGATAGTAATAATCAGCTTACCCAAGGTTCTTTCAATAACGATCTTTGAAATACCACCCTTGTTGATTCGGGCATTCAGGTAAGTTCTGATCCTGTTATCCTCGATCAGCTTCGAAGCAAAATCTTTTTTATTACCATACCAGTTAGATTCCCATCCGCGGATGATGCCTAACCTGTTCCCGATCGGATTTGCTTTTTGACCCATGTTTTATTTTTAAATTCCAAGAACCAAATTCCAAATCTCTACAGCTGATTGGAATTTGGAATTTGTTTTTTGATTATTTTTTCTTTGTTGCTTTTTTTGCGGCCGGTTTTTTCGGTGTTACTGATTTTTTTGCTGCCGATTTTTTAGGCTTTGCTGCTTTTGCTTCCTGAACCTGTGCTGTCGTTTCTTCCTCTTTCACTTCTTTTACCAAAGCCTTAGGATTCAATTTATTTTTCACATCCACAACAAGCGTTACATGGTTGCTGCGTTTGCGAACACGATAACCACGACCCTGGGGAGCCGGACGCATCCGTTTCAATGTTCGTGCTCCATCCACAAAAATTGTCTTCACTACAAGATCGCTTTCATCACCCGTCTCATTCTTCTGCTTCCAGTTATTAATAGCACTCAACACCAACTTGCGCAAAGGCACTGCCGGATGTTTCGTATTATGTTCCAGAATCGCCAACGCACGTTCTACTTTATGACCACGGATCAGGTCAGCCAGCAAACGCATTTTACGCGGCGACGTCGGATAATTTCTCAGTTTTGCTATTGCTTCCATTTTTTCTTGTTTCTGGTTTCTTGTTCCTGGCCTCTGGTTACTTCAACTAATGACAAGCAACCAATAACCGGCAACTATGCTGTTGCTTCCGCAATTTTTTTACTCGAATGCCCTTTGAATTGCCTGGTTGGCGCAAACTCACCTAACTTATGTCCCACCATGAATTCAGTAATGTACACCGGTATAAATTTATTTCCATTGTGTACCGCAAAAGTGTGGCCTACAAAATCCGGCGTAATAGTTGAACGACGACTCCACGTTTTAATAACCGTTTTCTTGTTTTTGCCTTCATTAATTGCCAATACCTTTTTTTCAAGATGACTGGCTACATAAGGACCTTTTTTAATCGAGCGTGCCATATTTTAATTTTAAAGTCAAAATTCAAAAGTCAAAAATGTATTTCCTTTTTCATTTGACTTTTTAATTTTTAATTTTTACTTTTTACTTTGTCAACTTGCTTCCATTCTTTCTTTGGATAATCAGGTTGTCGCTGCTTTTATGAGGCTTGCGTGTTTTCAAACCTCTTGAATATTGACCGTTCCTGCTTCTTGGCTGACCACCCGAAGCCTTACCTTCACCTCCACCCATCGGATGATCAACGGGGTTCATTGCAACACCGCGATTACGGGGACGAATACCCCTCCACCGGTTGCGACCTGCCTTACCCATGCTCTGCTGACTATGATCGCTGTTACTTACCACACCTACTGTTGCATAACAATTGATCAATACTTTTCTTAATTCTCCGCTGGGCATTTTTAAAATGGCATACTTGTCTTCTTTATTAGTAAGCTGTGCTGATGCACCGGCGCTTCTTGAAATCTTACCTCCCTGCCCGGGCTGCATTTCAATGTTGTGAACATTAGTACCCAAAGGCATGTTCTTCATGGGTAATGCATTCCCGATTTCCGGTGCAACATCATCACCACTTAAGATTTTAGCACCAACCTGTAACCCCTGCGGAGCAATAATATACCTCAATTCGCCATCGTTATATTCTACAAGAGCAATAAAACATGTGCGATTTGGATCATATTCGATCGTTTTTACTATGGCTTCGATCTCTTTTTTATTACGTTTGAAATCGATGATGCGATATTTCTTTTTATGACCGCCACCCAGGTATCTCATTGTCAAATGACCAGATGAATTACGACCGCCTGTGCTTTTCTTTGGTTCAAGCAAACTCTTTTCAGGTTTGTTGGTTGTAACCTCTGCATAAGCATTCCCAATTCTCCAACGGGTGCCTGCTGTTACCGGTTTGTATTTTTTTACTGCCATAGTTCAGTTATTATATTCAGTACTACCCTCTATATGTTGGAATACAAATCAATTGTATCGCCTTCAGCTACAGTTACAAATGCCTTTTTGAATGAAGGCTTCTGACCGGAAATAAAACCTGCCTTTGTATAACGGGTCTTATTTTTCCCGGGACTGGTTGAGGTGTTCACATCCACAACACTTACCCCGTAAAATTCTTCAACTGCCTTTTTAATTTCCAATTTATTTGCCTTTCTCGAAACCCTGAAAGCATAGCGATGCAATTTGTCCTGCTGCGCATTTGCTTTTTCGCTTATGATCGGTTTTATCAATACATCAGAAAGTTTCATTTATTACCCTCCTAAATCCTCTTTTCACGGAGGACTTTTAAAAAATTTTATTTCATCATTATTGTTCAGTAGTGTTACTGAACGTACAAGTGTGCGACGCAACAAAAGTCAAATAGTAATTCAGCAGCTTGTTACATCATCACCATTTATTTAAAGAACTTTTCCCAAACCCCTCCAGGGCATGGGCTTCACTATGCTTCTACTTCTTCTTCAGAAAAAATCTTTGCTGCGTTTTCAGTCAAAATCACCACGTCAGCATTCACCACATCATAAGTATTCATATCACTTAACAGGATACCATTTACTGCCGGCACATTTCTGTAACTCAGGTAAACATTGTCGTTATATTCAGGCATTACAAACAAAACTTTTTTGCTGGCGGCCTTCAAACCGCCGAGCAGGTCAACAAAAGTTTTTGTTTTAGGAACATCGAGGCTGATTTCTTCGACAACAAAAATTGAATTAGCTTTTACCTTATGAGAAAGGGCAGAAATTTTAGCAAGATCTTTTACCTTACGATTTAGTTTGATATCGTAACTGTGAGGCTTTGGTCCAAATACAGTACCACCACCCTTATATAATGGGTTGCGGATATTTCCTTTACGGCTCCCACCGGTCCCCTTCTGACGGTGCAGCTTACGACTGGCTCCCTGTACCTCGGCACGGGTTTTCACTTTGTGGGTACCCTGCCGTTGGGCAGCGAGATATTGTTTTACGGCGAGATAAATCACATGATCGTTTGGTTCGGTACCGAAAATTTCGTCGGGCAGTTCAACAGTTCTGCCTGTTTTCTTTCCTTTTATATTTAAAACATCTGCTTGCATTTTTTTCTTTTTATTTGTACAGAGACAACGCATGCGTTGTCTCTTCTATTTCTGGATTAAAACGATTGAACCATTGTGACCCGGAACAGAACCACTGATCAGTATGTAATTTTTATCCGGAAATATCTTTACCACTTTCAGATTTTTCAATTTTACTCTGT
>JBIOGV010000075.1:0-13500 GCA_044448365.1 Chitinophagales bacterium | reverse complement strand
TGCAAACAGGTAAGGCGAAAATTTCTGTTCTGTCAAATCAAAAAAGTAATATTCACCTATGGCGCTGAATTCAGCGATCTTGGTTTCAAAAGCAAGATTGCGTGCCTGCCTTGCCGGATTATTGCTAAACCGATCAGCACCTCCAACAATCGTATATGTAAAACCTCCGCGAAGCATGAACTGGGGTGTTACTTCATAATTAAGAGTAACGCCTATAGCTCCGTTAGTGACTTTTTTCGGAAGTATTTTATCAGTAAGATCTCCTTCATAAGCTGAAAGACCCGTAAATAACCCCACATGAAAATTCTGAGAAAACACAGATAATCCGGTCAGCAATAAGATTCCAAGAAGGTGGATTTTTATCATACTTTAATTTTTAGCTTTCAAATTGCAATTGGCCTGAAAAATTCTCTCTAATCAACGATCAAAATTCGAAATAAGTATCAAAAAAAGCCAAAAATAGCAGAGAATCCTAAAACCGGGAAACATCATTTTCCCATTTGTCCATTTTTAACAAGCCGGTTTTATTTATTCCTTACTTTTATCGCTATTAAAACAGATACTATGAGACCAGGAATTTTATGGCTTGCTGCGATCATTCTTGCAGCAGGCAGTTCATGCAATAATAAGGCCGATAATACTTCAGCAAAAAAAGATTTTTTAGCCGATAATCTTGATACCACTGTATCACCGGCAGAAGATTTTTTTCAGTATGCCAATGGCGGTTGGCTTAAAAGAAACCCAATACCAAACGACCAGGCAGCCTGGGGGATTGGCAATCTCGTAAATGAAGAAAACCTGAATCGTTTTAAAGAATTGAATGAAAAGGCCGCTTCATCAAATGCTGCCAAAGGGACTGCCGATCAAAAGATCGGGGATTTTTGGAAAGCAGCAATGGACAGCGCCAAAGCCGAATCACTCGGATTAAAACCTCTTCAGACATGGTTTGACAAGATAAATGCAATAAAAGATATCAACTCATTGATCCAGACCTCCGCCGAGTTAAAAACCATCGGCTCCTATACTTTATTCAATGATTTTATTACACAGGATGCTAAGAAAAGTGATGTGATGGCATATGTGCTTTGGCAGGGAGGCATTGGTTTGCCTGAACGGGAATATTATTTTAAAAATGATTCAACAACCATCAACATCCGGAACCAGTATGTAAACTACATCGCGAAGGTATTAACTATGGCAGGGCAGGAGAATATGTCGGCAGAAAAAGATGCAAAAGATATCCTGGAGATGGAAACAAAACTTGCGAAAGTTTCGCGCAAACTTGAAGATCTGAGGGATGACTATAAGAATTATAATAAAATGGCGGTCGCTGATCTTTCCAAATTATCTCATCTCGTTAACTGGACATCTTATCTTACCACAGCTAAAGTGAAAAAAATTGATTCAGCTGTTGTGGGTCAGCCTGAATTTTTTAAAGGTCTTGACAACATTTTACAAACGACTCCAATTTCTTTATGGAAATCGTACATGAAGTTTAACCTGATTAATGACTTCAGTAATGAATTACCTGATGCTTATGGAAAGGCAGCATTTGAATTCAGCAGTTTGTTTAGCGGAGCTAAAGAAAGAAGACCGAGATGGAAAAGAGTGATCAACCAGGAAAACGGGCTGATAGGCGAATTGCTGGGACAGGTTTATGTAAAAGATTACATCAATCCCAATGAAAAGCAACGTTATGAAACCATGACTGAAAATATTCGTGAAGCTTTGAAAGATCATATCAGTAAACTGAGTTGGATGAGTGATGAGACCAAACAAAAGGCATATGCGAAGCTGGCAGCTATGAAAAAGAAAGTATATTACCCCGATAAATGGAAAGATTATTCAGCGATGGATATCGTCGCCGGGAGTTATGTTCAGAATGTGATCAATGCAAATATATGGGCCTACAATTTCCAGCATAATAAATTAGGCAAACCGGTCGACAGGGATGAATGGGACATGACGCCTCAAACTTATAATGCATATTATAATCCATCGAACAACGAGATTGTTTTACCCGCAGCACAATTTATTGTTCCCGGTTATAAAGATGAAGAACTGGATGATGCATTGGTTTATGGTTATGCTGCTGCTTCAACCATTGGTCATGAAATTACACATGGCTTTGATGACCAGGGAAGAAAATATGATGCGCAGGGCAATCTTTCAAAATGGTGGACAGACGCAGATTCCGTTGAGTTCACCAGGAGAGCGCAATTGATCATCAGGCAATTCAGCGAATACGAGCCCGTAAAGGGATATCATATTAATGGTGAAGCATCACAGGGTGAGAATATTGCTGATCTCGGCGGCGTTGTATTGGGAATTGATGCATTCAAAAAAACGGATCAATACAAGAAAGGAGAAAAGATAGCCGGCTTTACACCTATGCAACGTTTCTTTTTGGGTTATGCATTGGGATGGTTATTCCAGCAACGCGAAGAAATATTGCGCAGCCAGATAATGACCGATGTTCATTCCCCGGCTAAGTATCGCGTGAACGGACCTTTTGTTGATGTGGATGAATTTTATACTACATTCAATATAAAGGCCGGTGATAAAATGTACAGGCCCGATAGTCTGAGAGCAAGGATCTGGTAACTCTTGATTATTTTTATTTAATGAATTAGAATGAGTCTTGCCATTTGCAGGACTCATTTTTTATACAGGCCGCAATAATTGATGCCAAGTCCCGGTTCATTAGAAAGAATGATTTTTCCAAAGTCATATTCAATGCCGGTAGCAAGGTCTTCTTCAAGAAGCAATGGGCCATCCATATCCACATGATCAATTAATAGAAGCAAATGAGCAACAGCTGCAGAACCAATGGTTGATTCATTCATGCAACCGAGCATAATTTTCAAATCCAATTCTCTTGCCCGTTTTATCATTCTCAGTGCAGGGGTGATACCACTGCATTTGGTAAGTTTAATGTTGATCCCGTGAAAATGATCTTTGCATTTTTCGACATCGCCTTCAAACACACAGGCCTCATCTGCAAATAGTGGCAATAAAGATTCTTTGTAAAGAACTTTCATTCCCTCCCAATTATCTTTTGATAAAGGTTGTTCAACAAGTTCAACACCCAATTCCTTTAATTGAGGAATTAATTTTAAGGCTGTTTCCAGGTCCCAGGCTGCATTGGCATCTACTCTCAGGATAGCCTCCGTGTTCTCTCTTAATGCTTTTACAATGGCAATATCATCAGCCGTTCCCAGTTTTATCTTATAGATCGGCCAGGGTTTTTCCTTCATCTTGGCGATCATCTTTTCGATGCTATCAATGCCGATCGTATAATCAGTTAACGGATTTTTTCCGATATCACCATTCCAGAATTGATACAATTTTTTTCCTTTCATTTTCCCATACAGATCCCAGGCAGCTATGTCCAGTGCACAAACCAAAAAGGAATTCTGAGGGAAAAGATGATGGAGATAATGCCAGTAACGTTCAGGTTCAGTAAACGCAAATTTTTCAACAAAAATTTTTTTTCTTTCAAGGTCTTCGACCATTTTTTTAATGGGAATATTGTAATAACTGATAGCAGGGGCTTCGCCATAACCTTTCCATCCGAAATTTTCCAATTGAACAATGAAAGTGGGCTGATGCGTTTTTGTACCTTTTGAAATGGTGAAGGGATGGCGGAATTTTAAATTGTATTTCCAGTAGTTGACTTTCATGTGATGTTTGGAGATCTCAGGTTGTAATTTCGAAATTCGAATTTCGAAATCCGGGTTTTTTTGATCTTCAATCTTATCTGCCCGAATTAACTACATACCCCTTCAATTCTGCATTGAAATCTTTTTGCTTTATCAATTCTTCGAGTGTAAGATGCATCCGGTATCGCCAGTAATATTTTGGAATTGCCGGAACGTTTATTCTTTCTTCGTTCGGATTTTCCCGCCGGATTTTTTCATTCATTCCCAAAATGTCCTGTAATTGAAAAATGCTCCACATGGCCGGGCAATATAAATGCTGCAATACAACAGCACGATTCACCCAGGCCTCACAGAAATAAGGAGCGCCGCCGTACTGACCCAAAACAGTATTGAAGAAACGTTGTGTACGACCGCGGTCCTCTTCCCACCATCCGCGAATCGTACTCATATCATGCGTAGAAGGAGTAACGACGGATAAATAGGGTGCATCATTGGGATGAAAAAATTCCTTTGTCGTTTCTTTCGGCATGCGCTGAATTTCAAGGCTCAAAATCCCCAACTGTTTCATTACATCCGGAACACAATGTGGAACCATGCCAAGATCTTCGCCGCAGATCAGCATATTGGTAGCTCTTTTCAAATAAGGAAGTTTGTGCATGGCCTCCTTTTTCCAAAAATCATCCTGGCGGCGAAAGAAATAATCAACATAAAGATCTTTCAGTTTTTGTTGGGTGTTCCATTCCAGGTTTTTGAAGGAAGAAGTATTTTCCATCCCAAACCGGAAATGAAATCTTTCGCCTTCTGAATCTTCTTCTTCAAACAAAATAACATTTGAAATAAGATCGGATAATCCCTGTTTGATTGTTCTGTTCTCTTCTGTATCGTCAAGACTTGCAAAATAATCCTGCACCTGACGTTGTGTTGCCGTTCCCATTTCAAGTTCATACGTTCCGGATGCATTGGCCACGACAAATTCTCTTCTCACTCTATCAGCGAACTGACCGAATACCTGATTAATGATCCCATCATTGATAAATGGTTTACAGTACCGGTAATAATCAAACCAAATCCCTTTTTCTCCAAACTCCGCAACATTTACCGGTATTGACGGAACAAAATAACCCATGATACCTTCAATTGCATTCATCGGGATGCTCCAGATGCGAAAGAAACCAAGTATGTGATCAATGCGAAAAGCATCGAAGTAATCACTCATTTGCTCAAACCGTTTTCGCCACCAGGCAAAACCATCCTGCTGCATTTTTTTCCAATTGTATGTCGGGAAGCCCCAGTTCTGTCCTTTTACGGCAAAATCATCGGGCGGCGCACCCGCCTGCATGCACATGCTATACAGATCAGGTTCCACCCATGCATCACAACCATAACGATAAATACCAATTGGAATATCACCTTTCAGCACGATCCCCTTTTTATGCGCATAATCGGCGGCTTCCTTTAACTGTAAATGCAGGTGGAACTGAATGAAATAATGCAGAGCCAGTTCATTAAAAATTTTTGAACCGGGTACTGATATTTTTTCAATATCCTTTGGATCGTATATGCCATTTGATTTCCATTGCTCAAAATCAGGAGTTCTGTTTTTATCGCGGAAATAACAAAAAGCCGCATACGGAATAAGCCAATGCTGATTTCTCTCAAAAAATGACTGGTATTTCTCGCTTTTCAAACAATCATTTCCTGATAGTTCATACAATTCTTTGAGTATACCCAGCTTAAATTTCATTACTTGCTCATAATCCAATTCGGCAAGGCCGTTCAACTGTTTTTGTTTTGTTTTTAACGAACGAAGCAACTCTGACTGTTCTTTACCGGCAACCTTTTCAAGATTAATGTACAGGGGATGCAATGCAAATGCAGAGATGGCCGCGTAAGGATAGGAATCAGTCCAGCCGTGTGTGGCAGTTGTATCATTAACCGGAAGTATCTGTATCAATTTTAATCCTATTGCCTTTGCCCAGTCAACCAGTAATTTCAGATCAGTAAATTCTCCAACACCAAAACTATTTTTACTCCTGAGACTAAAAACAGGGATCGCCACTCCGGCTCCTTTCCAGGTATTGTTTGGAAGATAGGCAAAGCCATCATGAACGATCGTTATCTTCTTTTTTGCGGGTTCACTGTACAGCAATCGGTTGTTCTCACCTTCATAGCGAAGAAATTTTTTCTCCTTTATATTGTAAACACCATATTTATATGCAAGAGGAAATTTTTCTCCCGAAAGATCCATTCTGATAGTCCACCAATTGCCCTCTTTGCGCATTAGCGGAGATTTTTCCGTTACCCAGTTATTTAGAGCCTTTCCGGAACCGGGCAAACAAATCACTTCATTTTTTTTCAGAAGCGGGGCCTTCACTTTAAAAATATGGGTGGGTTGTTTTACGTCTTTTGCTTTTATATTGGTCGCATCAGAGCTTAACAGTGTTTTTTGAAATGGGATCGTAAAAAAAGCATTCTCGTATTCACCCGCATGGTTCCAGGTATCAATAAACGATAGTTCATTGATACCATTTTTGCCAAGATCTGCTGTACGATCATTCCCAAATTCAGGAATGATCTCGCCGTCCCTTGTTTTCAAAATGTATTTGTACTGGAGCCGATTCAATTTTTTGGGTTTTATCTCAATAGTGGCTTCCCAAAATTGATCATTGAGATAGGTCATGGGCAGGGCATTTGACAGATCATCATTACCCAGTTCCTCCGTATTACCACTCACCAAAAGACTCTGGCCATACTCAGTATGAAAACGCAAATAAAACTGAACTTTCATTCGGCAGCAATTATGTTGGTTATTTAGCTGATTATTACTGAAACTTTGTGTTTATAAAACACATTAGTTTGCGAAAATAAAAAAAAGCCTCATTGAATGTATATTTATTTATCCTTGCCTAAGTATTTTCTTTAATATGCAGGATTCATTTACACGATGGCGAAATCCTTTTTTGTTTTGCCTCGGATTGTCTGTTGGTACTTCATTCATCATGCAATGGCTGGCAAGTGATTTTTGGCTCAACGATAGAAAGTTTTCAATTCCCGGGCTGGAATTATTTTATTCAAAAAAAGAAGTTCTCACCGTTCTTACACAAATAAAACAGCCGGCAAGAATAGCCTTAAATTATCAATTAATCTTTGACTTTGTACTCATGACCGGAATTTATCCCGGTATTGCAAGTCTTTGCATGATGGTAAGAGAAAAAATTACGAAGCAAACATTTAGGACTATTTTATTTGCCCTGGCAATCCTGCAACCGGTTGCCTGGATATTCGATATAGTCGAGAATAGTTATTTATTGACTTGGATCGGAAAACCGGAAATAGGCAATGAATTCGCGGCGTACCACAATATTGTTGCAATAAAATGGATGATCGCTTTGGCAGGTTTCTTTTCTGCAATTTGTTTATGGGTCTTTAGCAACCGATCAAAGAATCATCCATTAAAAATCTAAAGTAAAAATCCATTTCCTCCCTATTTTTGCAAAAACCTTTTAAAACATGCATCAAAAAAGAAAATATCGCGGCGCTGCCTGGCTGGTATTCTTTATTTCGGCGGCCGCACTTGCATTTGCTATTGTTAGTCATTGGCCCTGGTTAACGCTCATCATTCCTTTTGTTGCCACTTCATTTGTTTGGGCCATGGATATTGTTTGATCCACCTGAATTTCGTGCTGACTCATAATAAGAATCCCCTCTCCGATAAGGAGAAGGGATTTTATTTTAATATAAATTGTCAGAGAAGAATAATAACAAGCACGATAGCCAGCCAGATCAGTAAACCGTACAGAGACCATCGTACAACTTCGGGTCCAACATCACCTGTTTCCTTTAAAATAAGAGCAACCACGACTCCTACCGGTCCTAATACAAGACCCAGTAACAAACCAAGCACATTCATCGTGCTTAAATCATCATATTTTTTTTGTACGTCAGCCATAGTAACCACTTCACCTCTTTTCACCATTTTTTTCACTTTGTGCTGAAGCATTTTGAATTCTATTTTTTGAAACACATTCATTTTTTTACCGCTAAGCTCCTGGAATTTTTGAGGAGTGAGACTCAAAAATTGTTTGGCGGTAATAAACGAGAGTGGATTGGGATCTTTTATTGTGGTGGCAGCAGGTTTTGAAATAACAACCAGGCTTGTAAAAGCATGGGCGGAGTTATAAAATAACAGGGAAATAATTCCAATCAGCGGGGCATAGATTTTTAGTTTCATAAACTTTGGTTTTGTAACGAATAGATTTCCTGCAAAAATAAGGCGTGAAAAAATATAAACAGGGTTTACAAAAAAATAATGATACTGCCTTAAATTAATTGAAATACGCGAAACGATGTGCGATAAAAGAAAAAAGGGTCCTAATGGCCGGGATCACTAAAAACTCTTTGGTAACAAAAAGATTTCATCGGGGAAAATTACTTATCTTCATTCTGTATTATAATTTCTTATCCCAAAACCAGATGTTTATGCGTAAAATTCTATTCATTTTATCTGCGGCAATTGTTCTCCAGGTCGGCACGGCACAATCTTTATCAGCCACGACGATCCTTGTTTCAAAAACAAATATTATTCCCAATAAGAACGACCCTGATCCGGCAAAGGTTAAGGCCGCTGTAGAGCAGTTTAAAACTCTGTCTCATCACGAGAAAAAAATGAAGTTAAAAGAAGTAAACAAACAAGTCCGCGAATACAAAAAACAAAAAAGAGACAAAGACGATAATGGAGTGAGCACATTGCTGCTCGTTATTATAGCCATTCTTTTACCACCACTGGCAGTTGCATTACATGAGGGTGGGATCAACAGCAGGTTCTGGATCGACCTTTTACTTACTTTACTCTTCTATTTACCCGGATTGATCTATGCCCTGGTGATCATTCTCGGTAATAACCAGTAAGAATTTTTTTAAAAAAAGAATGAATGCCGGTGTTTGCCGGCATTTTTTTTAATTTATTTGATTCTCTGAAGATGGGTAAGGCTTGCTATTTTGTTCGTTGCTTCCGGGATTGAATTGATTGGACAAGATCATATTGCGAAAATTCGTCCAGCTTTACCTGGCTTCAGGCAGCAGATAATGCTCGTTGCAAATATTAACGATTGTATATCAAAACTGTCATAAATTAGAGTGTTGTTGTCAATATTACAAACCCTTCGTAAACTAAGGCCAATGAAAAAGTATTTACTGTTATTGACGGTTATTTTTTTTGTAACATGTTCTTATGGGCAAAAGGGTTTTGGCTTTGACGTGGGTATAGCTTCATCTAAAGCGCCAATGCTTGATGTTAAGTATTTCTTTAACAAGAATGCCGCATCAATAGGAGTAAGCTATCAAATATTTAATGATGCATTGGGTAAAAAAAATGACCTCATACCGGGTACGTATGCAATTGGAGACGGTAATTATTTTTTTTCAGTGGATATTGGTTATACAAGAATAGTAAGTAAAAATTTTTCTGTTTCGGGTGAGGTGTCAATTGGCCAGAAAAGTTATTACCAAAACCTAAGTGATAATGATTTTTCGGCAGGTGGTTATCACAGGATTACCAGTAAAACCTCCAAAGTTGGAGTGGGAGGAATTGTTACTTATAATATCAATGCTATGGTCGGTGTATTTGCCGGCTATAACTCATTACGACAGGCGGCTGTTGGTGTAGAATTAAGATTTGTGCACTAAACACGAATATTTTCGAACTAAGTTCCGGCCCTAAATTATTTCAACGCTTCTTTCAACGAAAGCTGTAAGATCAGCACCTGTCAGCATACCCTGGGCTAATAAAGCAAGATCAAAGGCCTGTCTCGCCATGGCGGACTGTCCTTCATCTTCGGCATGTAATATCTTAGAAATAAGTTTATGATTGGCATTGATCGATACTTTATAACTCTCCGGCATGGATCCATAAAAGTTCATTCCGCCGCCTAATTTCGACATGTCTTTCATCCGGCGCATCCATTCTTCCATGGTTATTGTCACGGGCATCGCTTCAGCAGACTGATTCTCTATCTCCACTTTCATATTGGCATTATTGATCGCCTTGTCAAATATCTCTTTTAACTTTTTTATTTCATCTTCTGATAAATTGTGCTTTTCGGGGTCTTCTTTTACGATCAGCTTATCCAGCACATCGGCATCCACTCTCTTCAACAGGGTTTTCTCCAGTTTCATTTCAAGGTGATGGATGAAATGTGTATCGATTGGTGAATTCATCAGCAATACATCATAGTCTTTTTTATTGGCAGCCTGTATGTAACCGTGCTGGCGTTCCGCATCGAAACTGTAGAGATATACAAGATTCCCGTCTTTATCCGTTTGAAAATCCTTTACCCTGGTTTTATACTCATCCAGCGTATAATATTCATTCTTCGTGTTGGTGAGCAATAAAAAATCCTTCGCTTTGTCATAAAATTTCTCGTCTGAAATAGCGCCAAATTTTACGAACAAGCCAATGTCATTCCATTTTTCTTCATAAGCCTTCCTGTCTTTCCTAAATAATTCCTGGAGTTTATCAGCTACTTTTCGGGAAATATAACTATTGATCTTTTTTACATTGCTGTCGGCCTGCAAAAATGAACGGCTTACATTCAATGGAATGTCTGGTGAGTCGATCACACCATGCAACAGCATTAAAAATTCCGGAACAATATCCTTCACCTCATCCGTAATAAATACCTGCCTGCTAAAAAGCCTGATCTTGTTTTTTTGTATCTCAAAATCGTTTTTCAGTTTTGGGAAATATAATACACCGGTAAGGTGAAACGGGTAATCAACATTCAGATGTATCCAGAAAAGCGGCTTATCGGAGTAAGGATATAATTCATGATAGAATTCAATATAATCTTCATCTTTCAGATCGGCAGTCGCCTTAGTCCATATGGGATCAGTATTGTTGATGATATTATCAACTTCAACCGTTTTATATTTTGGTTTTCCGTCTGCATCCTCTCCGTCCGGTTCTGATTCTTTTTTCGTACCAAATTGCACGGGCACCGGTAAGAATTTTGCATATTTATCCAGTATCTCGCCGATACGGTGTTCCTGTAGAAATTCTTCCGACTCTGAATTCAAATATATGATAACATCCGTGCCTCTTTCAGTTCTGCTTCCTTCCGTAATTTCAAAAGAAGTGCTGCCATCGCATATCCATCTTGCAGGCTCTGCATTTTCCAGGTAAGACAAAGTTTGGATCTCAACCTTATCGGCTACCATAAATGAAGAATAAAATCCAAGACCAAACCTGCCAATGATCTCATTAGCATCCCTGGCTTCCTTAAATTTTTCCATGAACTCGGTGGCGCCCGAAAAAGCTATCTGGTTGATGTATTTTTTGACCTCTTCTGCGGTCATCCCAATTCCGTTATCGGAAACAGTAATGGTCCGGGCTTTTGCATCTATGGCAATTTTAACCCTCAGATCACCCAATTCCTTATTATAATGATTGAGTGAACTGAGCCGTTTTATTTTCTGCGTGGCATCCACTGCGTTGCTTACCAATTCACGTAAAAAGATCTCATGATCTGAATACAAGAATTTCTTGATGATCGGGAAGATGTTCTCCGTATTGATGGAAATAGTTCCTGTTTCCTGTAGCATAGCGAACTTGTTTTAATTCCAACGCAAGATAACAAGCCTTGTTCCAAACTGGTAAAATTCGACAGATTGGCAGAAAAGAAGGAAGGAATATCTTTTCCTGTGCCGGGTATTATTTCCGACCGATCAGGTCCATTACTTTTTCCTTGTAATGAATGCCAATTGGCACGGTTGTTTTCCCGGTTTCAATGCTATTGCCATAGATACTTTTAATATGTGCAATAGCAACCACATAGGATTTATGAACTCTCAGGAATTGTTCAGGGGGAAGTATCTTCTCGATATCATTCATCGTCTGATGGATGATAAATGTAGATTCATGGGTATGAATCTTCAAATAGTCTCTCATACCTTCCACGTACCGGATGTCAGAAAAATTGATCTTGAAAAACTTTCCATTGCTCTTTACAAAAATGTGATCGACTATAGCCCCTTTTGGTTGTTTAAGCGAGTCGATGATCTTATGGATCGCTTTTGAAAAGCGCTCAAATGAGATCGGCTTCAGCAGGTAATCGACTACATTAAATTCATAACTCTCCAAAGCGTATTCCGAGTAGGCGGTTGTAAGAACAATGAGCGGGAAAGTTGAGAGTGAGCGCAAAAAATTCAATCCTGTCATCCCGGGCAATTGTATATCCAGGAAGATAACATCAACCTGCTGTTTATTCAATACATCTATTGCCTCAGGTACGTTGCTGCAAATACCTGCCAATTCAAATGCATTTATCTTTTCAAGGTGATTTTGAATCACCTGCTGTGCCAGGATTTCATCTTCAACTATGATACACCTTACCAAGTTTTCGGGGTTTTATTACTAAAGATACTGTGAAGGCATTGTTACTTAAAATTACATCAAGCGCATGGGAATCAGGATACAAGTTTTCCAGGCGTTCCCTTGCATGTTTTAGCCTCAGCTCGCTTTTCCGTTGTTCTTCCTTATCGGTTTGAATGATGTCCAATGCGTACGATTTTGGATACAGGGTTTCGAGAACATTCTTGCTATTGGCAATGCTTGTGCCCTGTATTCTTTTTGCCTGCGTTTCAATATCAATGGTTGTATTGTTGATGATCGATAGTGAGATTTTATCTCCTTCTGTTTTTAAAGTAATATAAATAAAAGCGTTGGCGTAAGTATTCTCGAAAGCATGTTTAAAACCATTTTCAATAAAGGGGGTAAACAACAGCGGTTCGATCATTACATTATCCGTTTCCCCTTCTACGGTAAAGCGTACATCTGCTTTATGCCTGACCTTTTCGATCTCGATATAATTACGGATAAACTCTATTTCTTTATTCAAGGGGACTCTTTCTTCTGTACAATCGTATATCATGTAACGCATCAGGTCGGCTAGTTTTACAACGATTTCAGGAGCCTGGTCGGCCTTCTGCAGACAAAGGGAATAAATGCTGTTCAGGGTATTGAAAAGAAAATGAGGGTTCAACTGGGAGCGCAGGTATTTCAACTTAAAACTGCTATTGTCCTTTTCAAGGGTTGCCAAAAGCTCTTCATCATCAAAATGTTTTTTCAAAAAGGCAATGCTTGCAGCAAAGATCATATTGACCAGGCACCAGAGACCTTCCCTTATAAATGTTACGGGAGAATACCTAAAATAAGTTTGAAAAGCTTGAATATGGGGAGCCGGGTTGTTATTAAGATGGAAAAAAGAATAAATAAAGATCAGCAGAAGATGGATGGCGGTATAAAAAGCAATGCTGATCATGCAAAACCAGATATAACGTTTTGTATAAAGAAAATCCGGGATAATTACTTTCGAATAAAGAAGATAAAAAGGAAAGATCAGTGCACTGATCCCCAGTAGTACGGGTAAGAACAGGATATCTGAAGAAAAAAAAGTAAGAAAATTTATCAAAGGGTAGAAGAGGAAGACGAGTACCCAATAAAATAGTTCGATTTTACTCGTGGGTTTTATCAGCCTGTCATTATCAAATTCCATCGTGAACAGTAAGTTTAATTAAAGCTAATGCCGGTGATGCAAATGCATAAATTATTTCGACAAAATCGCAAATAGATTCGATAAAAATGATACATCCGGGCAATTCAAATGCAAAATAGAGTAGAGGCCAAATCTTTTAGGATTCTAATTTCATCTTCATGCCTATTCTCATTTCTCCAAAGTATTTCTACTAATGGACCTGCCAATGTCTTTATTTCTGAATGAGGTAAAGTGGGATATAATGGCCCTGTAGTGAGGTTACTACTTCCCATTTAATCCTACACAGT
>JBIOGV010000074.1:0-13500 GCA_044448365.1 Chitinophagales bacterium | reverse complement strand
ACAAAGAACGTAAGCATGATGAGTGCTACGATGTAGTAGTTGCGTTTCATAAGAATGTATATGGCAAGTAAATTACGTACACAAGTTAAAAGAAAGCTTTCTAAAATAGTGGTATCATTTTATTTTTCTTGAGCATTCAAATAGTTCACTAACTTAGATCAATAAGAGTTTGTTCATCTATTTCCAGTTCAGGTCACAACGTACACTGAGTATTACACAAGGAACACAAAGACCTTACAAAAAATAATCTCGTTGTGTTCTTCGTCATCCCTGGTGTTCTTTGTGTCCGGATTTAAACTTCATTAATAAAAAATTACCATATGAATAAAAAAATTATTCCATTAATTATTATCACTATTACATGCTGTTTCAATTTCAATATTGCAATTGGTCAAAACACATTGACTGAAAAAGAAAAACAGGAAGGCTGGCAATTGCTTTTTAATGGAAAGGATCTGAAAGGCTGGCATTCCTATCTGGAAAAGAAACCAGGGAAGTCGTGGCAGGTTCAAAATGGAGCTATATTTCTTAATAAAAATGCTAAAAGCGTTTATGACGATTTTGCTGACCTGGTAACGGACGAAGAATTTGAAAGTTTTGATTTTACCGTTGAATGGAAAATGGACCCGTGTGCAAACAGCGGTGTAATGTTTTATGTGCATGAATCTCCCGAATTCAAAAACACGTATGAATCCGGCCCTGAAATGCAGATCGCAGACCTGGCATGTAATGATGATGGTCGCATATTAAAATGCAGGGCAGGCGATCTGTATGATCTCGTTCCTTCGGATACTGAATGGGTGAATGCAGCTCCAAAATGGAACAAGTATGAAATAATTTCAAACAACGGGCATCTTACGCTTATTCAAAACGGGCATATACTTTCGCAAACAAATATATGGGATGATCATTGGCGCGACATGATAAAGAATAGCAAGTTTGTCGAGTGGCCTGGTTTCGGAACTTTTAAAAAAGGACATATTTCTTTCCAGGGCACCGAAAACGGGAAACTCTGGTATCGGAATATTAAGATCAGGAAATTGTGAATAGTTTTTTCACAGAGTCGTCAGCAATATTCGTGAGACGTGAGTTTAACCCTAATTTCTGACGTTTGACGATTCACGAAAAATGAATCGGGAACTGAACGCAGAAAAGTGCGACATTTCGGTAAACTCAGGATAAACTCCATGAACGATGCTATGAAAATTTTCAGTTTATATCATAAAAATCCTTATTACACATTTTAAACTTGCCACAATGGAAAAAAATAAAGACACATCTCCGGGTAAAAAAATCAGCCGCAGTGAGTTTATTAAAAACACGGCATTGGCAACCGCAGGATTTTATATTGTGCCACGACATGTACTTGGCAAAGGTTATGTGGCGCCAAGCGACAAACTTTATATTGCTGCTGTCGGCTGTGGCGGCGAAGCTGAAAATGATATCCATCATTACGCCACCGCTCCCAAAAAAAATGCAGTGATTGCATTTCTTTGTGATGTAGATGATCGAATGGCAGCGCCGCGGCGCAAAGAATTTCCGAAAGCAGGTTTTTATTATGATTGGAGAGAGATGTTCGAGAAAGAACAAAAAAATTTTGATGCCGTTACTGTTGCGATCCCGGATCATAACCATGCTATCGTAGGATTGAGTGCCATGCAACTGAAGAAGCATTTATATCTTCAAAAACCCCTTACGCATGATATTTATGAAGCACGTATTCTCACACAGGCTGCTTCAAAATATAAAGTGGTCACACAAATGGGCGACCAGGGTGCGTCATGCGATGGTATGCGAACAATGAGAGAATGGTTTGAAGCCGGGTTGATTGGGGATATACATACCGTATATAACTGGACGGACCGTCCTGTATGGCCGCAGGGAATTTCATGGTCTAATCAGCACCCGCCGGTTCCCAAAGAACTGAAATGGGATTTGTGGCTGGGTACCGCTCAATACACAGACTATGTAGATAATCTTGTTCCTTTTAACTGGCGTGGATGGTGGCAGTTCGGTACCGGAGCGCTTGGCGATATGGCTTGTCATATTATTGGGCCCTCATTCAAATTGCTGCAGCTTGGCTATCCCACAGAAGTTACGTGCAGTGCGACAATTGTTTATTCGGGCATTTTTAAAGAAGCAGATTACCCGGACAGCATTCCACCTTCCAGTGTGCTTCGTTACACATTCAAATTGAAAGACGGGCGTGACTTAAAATTGTATTGGATGGATGGCGGCATTGCGCCTGACCGTCCCGATGAGCTCGACCCGGATCTTAATATGAACAATGCATTGGCCTTTGTGCGTGAAGAAAATAGTTTTGAAGGCGGAACCATATTTGTTGGAACAAAAGGAAAAGTTGCCTGCGGCTGGGGCGGAAGCTATCCGAAATTACTACCGCTTTCCTTAAATAAGGATGTGAATATTCCAAAAAAATACCCCCGCATTGAAGGTGGTATGGATGGTCATTGGTGGCAGTGGATCGATGCATGCATTGCAGGCTATGGAAATGCTGAAGTGGATTCTCCTTTTGAAGGATATGCGGGCCCGCTTACAGAAACAGTTTTAATGGGCAACTTACTGTTACGCTGTTTCAATATGCACAAAAAAGTGAAAAGAAAAGATCCTGTATATGGAGATGTGGAAGACCTTGAAACGCCGGGCAGGTACATCGCTTACAAATGGGATGGAGAAAATATGAGGATAACCAATTTTGAACCGGCTAATCAATTTGTAAAAAGAGAATACAGGAAAGGTTGGGGAGAATTGAAGTTGTAGATTTTATTGTAAGATACTTGTTGTCATTTCCACAAGCCTTGATATTCGTTAGTGGATCTTATCACCAATGTTTTAAGAAACGGTCTTATTCCCTGTTCAAAAAGAGTGGGCGGGTCAATTAGTTGTTATATGGCGATTACTGATGATAAGTGATTCAGCAATCCAGTCAATTTTTTTGTCTTCAACAAAACTTTTTATGAGAAAAGCTTTGTTGCTACTGCTGATAACTATACCCGTTCTCAAAATAGATGCTCAAAAAACTCCCTGCACCACCGATCCTGTTTACAGGCAATTTGATTTTTGGATCGGTGAATGGGATGTGTATACAAAGACCGGAAAAAAGGCCGGCGACAGTAAAATTGATCTTATACTGGATAGCTGTATTATTCTTGAAAACTGGAAAAGCGCTGGTCAGTTCAATGGTCTTTATTATTCCGGTAAAAGCTTTAATACATACAATTCAGTAACAAAACAGTGGCAGCAAACCTGGGTAGATAATGCCGGAGGCACTACAGAATTTTTGGAAGGTCATTATGAAACCGGTAAAATGATATTTAAAACAAAGCCATTTCCGGTAAGTAATGATACGATGGCAGTCCGTCGATTAACCTTTTTTAATCTTGGTGTTGATAAGGTAAGGCAATATTCAGAAATATCGAAGGATAACGAAAAAACATGGGCTCCTGAATATGACCTTGAATATCGGCGAAAAAAAATGTAACCGATCCCTGCATATTATTTTACTGCTCCATTTTCTTCTCGAACCGTTTATCAGGAATAAACCACATCACTGCAACCAAAAAATATAAACTGAGCCCAAGCAGCGGATGTAAAAAACATAGCCCGATACCCATTGCATAAATAAGAGTTGAAACTTTTCCTTTTCTGTCGCGCCCGAGAGCCTTGCTAAACTCCGAATTTTTGCCATGGAGATCGGTAAGGCAATGAGTCAGTAAATAATAGGCGATACTGGCCATAATAAGAACTGCTCCGTACAATGCTACAGGGATAGTTGTAAAATTATTTTCGCCCATCCAACCGGTAACAAAAGGAATCAGTGAAAGCCAGAACAATAAGTGAGTATTGGTCCACAATACACTTCCATTTACTTTATGTGCCGCATGAAGCATATGATGATGATTGTTCCAATAAATGCCGATGTTCACAAAGCTTAAAATATAACTGATGAAAACAGGTAAAACCGGCTTTAATGCTTCAAGCGAATCACCATGAGGCACTTTCATTTCCAGTACCATGATCGTAATGATGATAGCCAGCACACCATCACTGAAAGCTTCCATTCTTCCTTTGGTCATAAGTTAAGTTAATAGCCAAATTTAGTCTGGCAGAAGAATTGTTTTGTCATTTCGCTGTTTTAGCAGCATCATTTATTTGCTTTGTGTACTTTTTTATTACCGGCGCAACTTTAGTTCCCAGCAGTTCCAATGCATGCAGGATTTTGTCGTGCGGCATGGCACCCAAACTCATTTGTGCAAGAAAACGGGTATGGCCAAACAATTCATGCTGGTAAAGTATTTTGTCGATTACCTCCTGCGGACTTCCGACTAATAATGCTCCCTGCAAATCCGTGGATGCATCAAATTGTTCCCTTGTGCCGGGCGGCCATCCGCGTTCTCTTCCGATTCGATTCATTACTTCAGAGTAAGGAGGATAAAATTCATCCCGAGCCTGCTGTTCATCATCGGAAATATAAGTATGTGAGTTGATGCTCAATTGCATTTTGCTGATATCATGACCTGCTTTCGTATATATGTTGCGATACAATTGAACAAGCGGTACAAATCGGGCAGGCATTCCTCCGATAATAGCAAGAGCCATAGGCAATCCATGCTCAGCTGCGCGGATTACTGATTCCGGGGTACCACCTACACCGATCCATATAGGAATTCTTTTTTGATAAGGCCTTGGATATACTCCACGTTTAGTAATGATTTGTGTATGCTTTCCTTTCCAGGAAAAAAATTCACTTTCATTTAATTTTAAAAGCATTTCCAGTTTTTCGGAAAACAGTTCATCATAATCCTCAAGATTATATCCAAATAAAGGGAATGATTCGATAAATGAACCACGGCCTGCCATGATCTCGGCACGGCCACCTGATAATAGATCAATTTCGGCAAACTGCTGGAATACGCGAACAGGATCATCAGAGCTTAATACAGTAACAGCGCTGGATAGTTTTATGTTTTTTGTTTTTACCGCGGCAGCACCCAACACCACGGCAGGCGAGGAAACTAAATAATCAGGACGATGGTGCTCCCCTACAGCAAATACGTCAAGACCAAGCTGATCGGCCAGTTCAATTTCTTCCATTAAGTTCAGCATTCGCTGATGCGGAGTAATTGTTTGCCTGGTGATAGGATGAGTGCCCAGGTCTGCAAATGTGTAAACGCCGATTTCCATAAGGCGGCAAAGTTAGGGAGGAGTCGAGAGAGTTATAAATGCGAGTTGAGAGTTACCCCTGATCTCCAATTATTTGATGCCATCATGATGATTGGCAATCTCATTTTTATTTTCAGAGATCTGATTGGTTGAATTTTCATTTTGATCTTTTGATATAATATCAATATGCTTCAAACTAAAGTGGTCAAAATAAAAAAGAGAGCTATTAACTCTCTCTTTTGCGTTATAATTACAGTCAATCAATTTTAATAGAGACTATAGGCTAGTGAAAACAGGGTAAAAACTGGCTGAAATAAATTCAGGGTTCCAACAAAGGATTTTGCCTGGCAATTTACATAAACGAGATACGATATTTTTTGAATGATCATAGTGGATCTATTGCTAAGTTGATTATAGGATCGGTTATAAATTTTTTAAATTGTCATTTTTTTGAAGGGAAATTGCGGGTGTGGGCTCGACCACTAAAAAATCCGGCGGTTGGGACGACTGGCTGATGAGTTCGCTATACTTCATTTTAAGATTTCGTTTGAATTTACCAAGATAGCCAGGAGTGCGAAGGCCTTCTTTTTGCAGTGGTACGGCTTCGATCAGATCGTTGCCGATATACATCATTAATTGCATAAGTATTGGATATAGTACAAAGCAAAAAAATATTTTTTTCAACTGCAATCCAATAAATACTCTTTTTTTAAAAGTAAGTTTACGATTCTCCAGGGATAGATTTACATAAAATAGAAAGCCGTAAAAAATGCACTATTTTTTTAAAATCCCTTTGGTGTTTCAAGAGGAATATCTCTTTTCAGCATATCATTCCTGTTTGCTATTTCCCAGGCCGTGTAAAAAACAAGCTGTGCTCTTTTTGTCAGGAGGCCATAATAAATTTTATCAGGGGTATCAGTAGGGCGATGGTAGTCAGCTCCCAGCATGCCATCATAATAAAAAATGATCGGTACTCCTTTTCTTGCAAAATTGAAATGATCACTCCGGAAGTAAATTCGGTTGGGATCTTTTGGGTCATTGAATTTATAATCCAATTCAAGGTTTGTATATTTTTTATTGGTGGCTTCGCTGATCGTTTTCAGATCAGTGCTTATTTTATCATCGCCCACTACATATACATAGTTTGTCGAATCTCCCTGTTTTCTTTTGGCATCGATCCTTCCGATCATATCAATGTTCAGATCAACCGTTGTCTTATCCAAGGGAAAAACAGGATGTTCTGTATAGTACTGCGAGCCCCATAAGCCCTTTTCTTCACCACTGACTGTCATAAATACCATTGTTCTTCTTGGTCCATAGCCGGCCACCTTAGCTTTGACAAATGCCTGGGCAATTTCTAATACACTTACCGTGCCCGAACCGTCATCGTCGGCACCATAATAGATTGTCGTGTCACGTTTTCCTAAATGATCATAATGTCCTGTTATAAAAACATATTCATCTTTCAAATCAGATCCTTCCAGCACACCAAGAACATCGCTGCTTTCAAGTGTGACTGTTGCTTTATTAACACTTAAGGTAAGATTGACTGAATAAGTTCCGGGCCCGGTCGCTCCGGATTTTGCTTTTGCATAATCATCACCCATTATTTCTTTTGCAATGTTTTCAGAGACCTGGAACTGATTGGGACGAACAATTTTTTGAAAAGCGTTCAGGTACATGCCGCTTTTTGAATTTGTTTTTGTTTGATGGGGAAATTTTCCCCCGATAACCAGTACAGCAACTGCACCATTTTTTTGTGCGGCATCAATTCTTGCAAACTGGTTTCCAAAACCTCCGCGACCCTGGTTTTGCTGTTGCGGAGCAGGCAATAATAATACAGCTTTTCCCCGGACATCTAATCCTTTGTAATCATCTCTTGTCGAATCACTGATTCCGTAACCAGCAAACACGATCTCAGAAAAATGATATGTTGAGCTGTTCGTTTGAGCCAGGTTCAAAGAAAAATCTTTATCTAGCTCAAAACTCTTTCCATTTACTTCAATACTTGTATTGAGCAAAGAATCCTGGTAGACTGGAAATTTTAGCTGGTAATCTCCATTATTGCCGGGTAACAATCCTAAAGAGCGAAATTGACTTTCAATGTAAGCGGCAGCTTTTTTCTGACCGGGTGTAGCTGTTTCTCTTCCTTCCATTTCTTTTCCGGCAACTATGTACAAATGTTTTTTCAGATCATCCGATGTGATCACTTTAGCGAAAGTTGCCGGACTCCCTTTTTTCTGTGCAAAAGAAAAAATTGATGGCAGAAATAATAAAACGGTCAATAGTTTTTTCATGTGTAAAAAATAATCAGGGTTTAAAGATGCTCACCCTGAAAGTCAAACTTAAGAGAAAATAAATCTTTGAATCAATTCGAATTGATGAATGGTAGGGAAAGGTCAGTCGATTGCAAATGGCAGGTTAATCCCGGGTTTTAGTTGCAAATTTCAATCAGTCTCTCACGAAGCGCAGGCGATCTTATCAACTCTCAGTTCATGCCGACCGCCCTCAAATTCAGTTCCCATAAATACTTCTACCATTTTTTGTGCATCGCCTTCCCTTACAAACCTGGCTGGGATACAAATCACGTTTGCGTTATTATGCAACCTGGATAGTTGAGCAAGTTCTTCGCCCCAGCAAACGGCTGCGCGCACGCCCCGGTGTTTGTTAGCAGTAATGGCTACACCGTTGGCGCTTCCGCATAATAAAATTCCAAATGAAGCTTCACCGTTTTCAACTGCATCTGCTACGGGATGCGCAAAATCGGGATAATCAACAGATCCTTTTGAATGAGTTCCAAAATCATGATACAGGATTTCTTTCGCTTCAAGAAAAGAGATCAGGTCTTCTTTATAATCAAACCCTGCATGATCACTCCCAATAGCAACGGGTTTGCTTTTATCAAAATGCGGTTTCATAACTGAATTAAAAATTAATAATGAATGATTAATAATTTTCAAATCAAAGTTACAGTAACTAAACCTTTATTTATTCACTGTTCATTTTTACCGGGATCAGCTCCATTCTTCAGTTTGATCTTGTTTTTTTGCCTTATCAATTCGGGTGGCAAGAACGATACTTGCTTCATATAAAGCGTAAAGGGGAATGGTAACCAGGGTAAGGCTGAACGGATCAGTAGAAGGTGTGATAATGGCAGCAGCAGTAATGATAACTACGAATGCATGCCGGCGATATTTTTTTAAAAACTTTGAAGAAATGATTCCAATTCTTGTGAGTACAGCCATCAGTAATGGCATTTGAAATAACACACCAATGCCAACAGTTGTCCAGATCAGGTTTTCAAGGTAGTCTGAAAAAGTAGGCTTGATCTCAATCAGTGAGCTCAGGGAGTAAGAAAAATAAAAATTTACCATGAAAGGAGTAAGGATATAATAACCAAAGGCCACACCTAAAAAAAACAAGAATGACACCCAAAAAATAACACCACCTGTTTTTTTAAGTTCCTTCGGGTTTAATGCCGGCCGAACAAAACGCCAGAACTCCCAAAATACATATGGAAAGGCGACAACAAACCCTCCCATAAAGGCAATAGTGAACGATGAGATAAATTGGCCCGTCATCTCGGTACTGATAAAACTAACTTTTGTACCGGCAAGGCACAATGAATTTCCAAGTCCAAAAAAATGCCCGGAAGCGCAAAGCCATTTGTAAGTAATAAAATTATCGTGTGCGGGGGCCAGGAGTATTTTATCAACTATTTCTCGTACATAGATAAATACTCCAATAGCTGCCACCAGAACTGCAATCACAGCACGGATTATATGCCAGCGCAATTCTTCAAGATGATCAATGAAAGACATCTCAGCCGTTGTACTCCTGTTGCGCCTGTTTAAAAAATCGAGGATAGCCATTATAAATTAAAGTGGGAACAAAGATAAGGGTAGTGGCATGCAGTTTATTTCAGCTTTTTTATTTTAACTGTTTCAATACGCGTATCGCTGACATTGACAATATCGAATTCATAATCGCCGATAATGATACGTTCTTTTTGCCGCGGGATTGTTTCGTGATAATTGATCACATACCCTGATAAAGTTTCTGATTCCGTAACCGGAAGATCAAAATCATATTTTTTATTTAAATAATCCACTTCCAACCTGCCGGAAAAAATGTACTCAGTTTCAGAAAGCTGTTTCTCGATAAACTCATCGGCATCATATTCATCCTCTATTTCACCGAAAATTTCTTCCAGTACATCTTCCATGGTAATAATGCCGGCAGTACCTCCAAACTCGTCTACCACCCAGGCAATACTTTTTCTTTCCTTGGTGAATTTGCTGATAAGATCCGCTGCACTCATACTTTCGGGTACTGCTGGGATGGGTAATAAAATTGACCGTACCTCAGGAGGATTTTTGAAAAGATCAAGCTGGTGAATATAGCCAACAATATGATCAATGTTGTTCTCAAATACAACCAGCTTGCTAAGTTTCGTTTCAACAAATTGTTTTCTTACTTCCTGTATTGAAGCACTCAATTCAATGCCGTTAATTTCCTTTCGCGGCACCAGGCATTGCCTGATCTTTATTTTGGGAAGCTCCAGTGCATTTTCAAAAAGCCTTGTATTTAATTCTTGCTTTTCATTACTCACATCATGGCTTTGCTGAAAAAGATGGTCAAGATCGCTTCGGCTGAATGCAGCCTTTTTTTCATTATAGCGAACATTAAAAAGATATTTCAAAAGCCATTCAGACAGTTTGATCAACCCGGCGGCAACAGGATACAACATTTGGTAAAAAAAATCAATGATAACAGACAGCCTGTTGAGTGAGGCATTACTGCGCGCCCTGAAAATAGCTCTTGGAATAAATTCTGCGAAAATGATCACGACAAATGTGGCAATGATAATTTCAACAAGGATATCAACAGTATCAGGGATCTGCCGGTTTATTTTTTTTTCCAGGTAGATCCAGGCAGGTCTCATTACCGTTGACACCTGCAAGCTGAAGAACACTAAAAAAATATTAAAGCCAACCAGTGTAGTTCCTAAAAAACGAACCGGTGATTCCGTGAATTGAGCCAGCAACTTGCCGGAAGTGGTTCCCTGTTTCTTTCTTAATTCGATGCCCAGGCGGTTGGCGCTTAAAAAGGCCATTTCTATTCCGGCAAAAAAACCCATCAGCAACAGAGTAACAACAAACCATATAATTGTTTTCACATCAAACATGGGGTGTAAAGATAAACTACCGGTTAGTTTGATTAAAGGGATTCAGTGAATTTATTCGTGAGACTTGCTTTTTGCAAACAAAGTGCAGCAAAAAGCTTAGTCGAATCCCGCATCGTGCGGGACTGCGAAATTTTTATCCAGAGCTTGCTCTGGGGTTCATACCTGTGATTATTGTATGAATTCTTTTACAATTTTTTCTGCTTCCCGGCAGGCACGATCAAACTGATCATTAATAATGACTTTATTGAAACTGTGTTTAAAGGAAATTTCATAACTGGCTTTATTGATCCTTGCCTGCAAGCTTTCATTTGTTTCTGTTCCTCTTGATTCCAACCTGTTCTTTAACTCATTCACGGAGGGAGGCTCAATGAAAATACTCAGGCTGGTTTTTAGATATTGTTTTTGCACATGAATGGCTCCCTTTACGTCAATGTCCAGGAGAGGAATTTTTTCAAGATTCCATATTCGTTGTAATTCTGATTTTAATGTACCATAATATTTCCCTTCATATACCATTTCCCATTCTACAAATTCATTTTTCTGAATTTTTTTCTGGAACTCAGCCCTGGAAATGAAATAATAATCAGCTTTGTCTTTTTCATAGGACCTTGGTTTGCGGGTAGCCGCAGAAATCGAAAAACTTAATTGGGGAATTGTTTTTAACAGGTAATGTGTGATGGAAGTTTTTCCCGCGCCGGAAGGAGCTGTAATAATAATGATCTTGTTTTGGAAAGCCATGCGCAAAGATGAGAAAGAAATACTATACTCTTTTTATCTCCGCGCCTAACTTTTTTAATCTCTCATCAATATTCTGATAACCCCTGTCGATCTGTTCAATATTCTGAATGACACTTTTCCCTTCTGCACTTAAGGCAGCTATCAGTAATGCAACGCCGGCACGTATATCAGGACTGCTCATGGTAATGCCTCTCAGTTTTTGTTCCCGCTCCAAACCAATAACAACAGCACGATGAGGATCACATAAAATTATCTGGGCGCCCATGTCAATCAGTTTATCAACAAAGAATAAGCGGCTTTCAAACATTTTTTGATGAATGAGCACGCTTCCTCTTGCCTGTATCGCAGTTACTAAAACAATACTCAAGAGATCAGGGGTAAACCCGGGCCAGGGATGATCATAAATAGTCAGTACGCCTCCATCCAGGTAGCGATGAACTTCATAAACATCCTGCGAAGGAATATGCAGATCATCATTATCGAATTCCATTTCAATACCGAGTTGTTTAAATTTTTCAGGAATGATTCCGATATGATCAAGACCGGCATTTTTAATGGTAACATCGCTTTGGGTCATTGCTGCCAAACCGATAAACGATCCGACTTCGATCATATCCGGAAGCATTGTATGCTCTGTACCTCCCAGGTAATTTACACCTTCGATTGTTAAAAGATTACTTCCAATTCCTTCGATCTTTGCTCCCATGCGATTCAGCATTTTACAAAGCTGCTGAACATACGGCTCGCAGGCAGCATTATAGATCATTGTTTTTCCTATTGCCATTGCAGCAGCCATAATAAGATTAGCCGTTCCGGTAACAGAAGGTTCATCCATCAATAAAAAAGTTCCTTTCAAATTGGGAGCAAGCAAATGAAAAAATCCATCTTCCTGGTGATAATCAAATGAAGCCCCGAGTTTTTCAAAATTTACGATATGAGTATCCAGCCTTCTTCTTCCTATTTTGTCGCCGCCGGGTTTGGGAATAAAAGCTTTTCGAAAACGCGCCAGCATAGGCCCGGCCAGCATCACAGCGCCACGTAATTTTCCACTTTTCTCTCTAAATATTTTGCTATGCAAATAATCCACATCAACATCTTTAGCCTGGAAAATACAGGTATCTTTTTGCGGTCTTTCTACTTTCACATTCATCTCAGCCAGTAATTCTATTAAAAGATTCACATCAAGAATGTCAGGAATATTTGAGACGGTGACCTTTTCGGGAGTTAATATGACGGCGCTGATAATTTGCAATGCTTCATTCTTTGCGCCTTGCGGAAAAATTTCACCTGATAATTTTTTTCCACCATAAACTTCAAAGGAGTACATGAAATTGAAATTTGAGAATGAAAAATTTTACAATAATACTCACAAGATAAACAGAAAAGATTTTTATAAAAAAAGGCCGGCATTTATGTACCAGCCTTTGCATAAGCAAAATCTATGAACTTAATATCTTTTCTTTTTAAATTGCCCGCCTCCACCACCACGATCATTGCGATCATTCCGCCGGCCGCCGCCTCTTTGTTGAAATTTCCCCCTCTGTTTTCCATATCCGCCCCTGTTATCCTGCTGGGGACGGTATGCTTTTACAAATGGGGTATTTGTAAATTCAAGTTGCCCTTCGGTGATATTTGTCAACTCACTTTGAATGGCATCATCATGTACAAGTTCTTTATGCCAGTTGTTGTAAGCAAGTTTCATATAGTAGGCAATAGCGTTGGCAAAGCCCAGTCTTTTTTCAGGATTTTCCTCTTTTAGGGCTTTGTCGATTATAACCTCAAGATTTTTTCCTAAGTGCGAAAATCTTGGATGGCGTTTCGGATAGGGCAAAGGGTCGGGTTTGCTTTTTAATGTTTCCCTGGTAGGAATCGGGTAGGGAGATCTGACTTCAAGCTTAAAATCCGAAACCAGGAAAAGGTGGTCCCATAGCTTGTGGCGAAAATCTTCCACATTTTTAAGATGGGGATTTAAGAATCCCATCAATTCAATTACAACCTGGGCATTCTTCTGGCGTTGTTCCGTGTCATCAAGTGTAAGAAGATATTCAATCATTTTTTGAATATGACGGCCATATTCACGCATGATCAAATGATTTCTTGTTGTGTTATACTCCATAAAATATATTCAACAAATGTAGCCAAAAGTTTAAACTTATAACTGGCTCATTGTTTTACAGGAAACAGGTAAACAATAAAGAAGAATAATGTTTTGAAAAAAATGAAAACCTTAGCGGGTATTGCTTTTAGCTTATAAAAAGATAAGGGGCCCCGAACCAAGGCCCCTTTTACAAGCCACCATCCTCTTCCACCTAAGAGGTCATTTAATTAAAAGTTGATTGACACAAGACAGATGGCTCGTTACGTCGATTAGCCTCAACCAATACATTCCTCTT
>JBIOGV010000073.1:0-13685 GCA_044448365.1 Chitinophagales bacterium | reverse complement strand
TCCCAATGTTCAGCAATTTTTTTATTACCTGAAGCATCACGCTCAACCCTAAACAAATCATAGAAGGCAGAATGGTTTCCAAAGAATTTCCCTTCACTTACCAGCAATACAAAATTGCCTTCGCCTAGCACCATATGAATTGTATCAAACTGTACAGGTCTTTGCGGTGCCTGACCTTGCGGTGGCCGTGGCATACCTGCTCTTAATCCTTGCAATCCATCTCCAAGATTTGGATTGTGTTGTATGTAATTATCGCTTAGGTAATCCGGAAGCTTTTCAATTTTACCACTCACAAATATATCTTCCCCAAACTGTTTCACGTATGCTTTGTTTTCTTCTGTTTTGTCAAAGTCTTTTGCTTCTGTTGTGCCATCAATCATTGTGTGCCCGCTGGGATTTGACTTGTTTGGTTTTTCCTACAAATTGTCCCAATGTTCTACAATCCTGCCATCTTCAAAACGAAAGATGTCAAAGCCGAATTTGGGACCAAATAAGTTATAATCAGTATGTGCGAACACATAATCTCCATCCTGAAATACCCGCACCGTGTTAATCTTTGCTGAATTAGGTGGCAATTGCTGCATTAACTTTTCGAAACCTGCCAGTCCATCTTCAGCCATCAAATTGTGCTGAATATATTTATCAGGATTGATGTATGCCACAGGTTCTTTTGCTCCTGTTTCGATCGACTTTAGTAATGCTACTACTTTTTGTTTGTTGCTTATAGTATCATTTTTTATTGTAACCTTTTGTGCATACGCAGCAAAGGCTGATAACACAAACATTATTACTGCTGTTATTTTTTTCATTTTTGTTATATACTTTATTTATTAAAATCCCTGTCTTTCCGCGGTAACTGGCATTCCTGAATAATGAATATGAAGTATGTGCCAGCCGCTTTTGTCTTTTTTCAGCATTTGGCTTTCCCTACCCTGTGTAGTTAAAGACATGCCGTTGTTTCGCAGTTTTGCATTGAATGTCCAGTAAAATTCTACATACGCATAGTCGCCGTAAATATTAATTGTAAGACTATTAATGTTTAGTTTGCGTTCGCTAAAGGTTTCAAACATTGTTTTTATGTAAAAATTATTTTTTATCCGCTGCCAGCCTTTTTCGTGGCCCCTCGGATGAATAAAAGAAATGCTATCATTAATTGCCCATACTTTAGCGGCAAGAACAGTGTCCATATTGTTTACAGAGGTAGCGTAGTCGTTTAACATTTTCTGTATTTGTACAGTGTCCGAAGTGTTAACTCCTTTATTGGTCTGACCGCAAGAAACTCGTACACTTGTTAATGCAATTGTTATAATCAGAAAAATTTTCAGGCACATATCATTCAAATTTTAAAACGCAAATTTCAAATGATACTATATAGCCAACAAGGTAATAACGGGAGAATTAATGGTAGTTTTCGGAGCTTATGAGTTTATGTAATATTTTCTGAACTCAAGAGGTGTCTTGTGTGTGTGCTTGCGGAAATATTTTATAAAATAGGTTGGGTCTTCAAAGCCGAGCGTATAGCCAATTTCCTTTACACTTTCATTTGTATGAACCAAAAGTCGTTTTGCCTCCAATAAAATTCTTTCGCTGATCATTTCTTTTGGCGAGCTACCCAATACTTTTGATGTTGCCTGGCTAAGCCTCTTTTCAGTGATATTCAATTGTTGTGCATAACAACTCACATGCTTTTGTTTACGGAAACTTTTTTCTAAAATCTGTTTAAAGGCCATTACATAATCAAAGTCAGCGCCTTTCTTTATTTCCGCAAAATTTTGTTTTAATCTTTCTCTTTCAGCAAATAATAAAAAGCTGTGTAAAAGGCTTTTTAAAATGTCAGCATGGCAAGTTTCCGTTAAATGATTTACTTCATCAGTCATAATATTGAACAGATGAACAAGGTGCTGATTTTGTTCAGGAATTTGAATGGAGGAAAAAATAAACAAGTCATTAAATAAAATACTTGTGTGCAGGAATTGCATATCCGCATCTGTTTGGCAAAAAAAATTTTCTGTAAAAAGAATTGCCTTCCCGTCAAAGTTGCCGCGTGGGTCAAAACGGTGAACAACATCCTTGTTAAGAAACAAGATGGTATTGGACTTCGGGCTAAAGGGTCGGAAGTCAACCAAATGTATGGGGTTGCCTTTTTGAAACCAAAGAACATGATAAAATGCGGTTCGGTGAGGATGCGTTAATATGTCTTTGTTTATTTTATAGAGTTGGTTTAAATCTACAATTTCGAATTCAATAGGAAGCCCCGCTTTAAAGTTGTATTTTTTTATGTCGTTTGCCACTTGGTGGGTTTTAGCTTACAATTACCGCTAACACTTAAATATACGCTATTGCTTGGCTTTCAATGAAAAACTGAACATGATCATTGCAAAATGGATACCTGAACGATATAAGATCGCATTGGTAGATTGGAATCAAGCTTTGTTTTTAACTCCACCGTATCTGTGAAAATAGTTACTAAATAAAAACGGCTGAAACACTTAATTGATAAGCATTCAAGCCAGCGTAGCGGAGATGGGAGTTGAACCCGAGTCCGCCTTAGGCTGATATGATCTGTGAGCGGGATTTTTAGATACAAAGCATATCAATATCCAAATTCCTATGTTAAAACCTTTGGCTTTCACTTATGGCGATTAAAAGATGAGTTTATATTCTTCAGCCAGCATAGAAAACCCGATGTTAGGGGTTCGGGCTTCATATTTGTGTTCAAATTATTAGTTAAATATTCTCTTTGCTATAATTTTAAAAAATGTCAATTGCTTCATATAATTCAAATCCAATACCCTGTGCAAGTTGTTTTAGTTCTGTCATACTATGGGTTAGAAATATAGAAACCGATTTTTTAACTGGATCTGCTGTCCACCAGCCACCATATGCAGCCGGCCAGCCAACTGAGCCAATAGAGCCCGCACAGGGCATGGATCCATTGCTTTCTTTCAGTACCACGGCAAGCCCCAGGCCAAAGCCATAATATTCTCTGAACATTGCTGAACCCAATAATGTTGATTGTTCCCTTTGATAACCGGTCAGTTGATTGGAACACATAAGTGAATCGTTTCCTGTCTTAAAATTGGATTACCATTTGAACTTCCGGTTTCTGCAAAAAGTCTTGCAAATTTTAAATAGTCGCCGATGGTTGATCAGAGTCCTCCACTGCCTGCTTCAAATTCTAAATCGGGCGGGCGTTCTTTGAAAGCCATTTTTGATGGAACCATAGAATTCAGAAAGTCGCCTGTTAGCTGCCGATTTTCACAAATACGGAAAGATTTTTGTCGATTATCTTTTCTTCAAACTGCTTTTCAAGTCTTTTGAGCATCTGGTCATTTTCAATAGGGAAGAATGAATTTAATCTCAAAAACATTGTCGAGCCATTTTGTTCGTAATCTGTAAATATTTTATTAAGAGTCCCATTGAGCCTAATGTTGACTTCTTCAACTGAATTATCCCTGTAAATATTTGAATTATCTATCTGTTTAAATATTTGTTCAAAATGAAAATGGTAAAAATATCTTCCATTAATCTGATAAATTAATTTCTGCTTCTTGGTTGTAAAGACTCCTTCTACCAGCGCCCATGTGTGCCTTTGAAGACTAGTTGCTGATTCAATACAAATAACCATTAAGGGGGTAAAAATCATCTCTATTCTACCTGAATCGTGTTTACTACCAAAATACTATTGCTACCAAAATAAGGGCTGTAAATGATTAGCTCAGTCATTTTTTAAATAGGGCACGGATTAGAAAATCATTAATTCACCTCCACTTCCAAAGGCATTTTGGATAATCCATTTTGTTCTGTAGGAAGAGCATTAACACAACTGTACCTGTAAATGACGATCCAGGGTCGGAAATTACGAGTCCAATCTTTCCGGGAAAATTTATTAACCGATCGGAAAAGAATAGTTCCCGATGGGAAAGAAGAGAATTATACGTTGATGTACTTTTTTATCTTGCTTGGGAATCTCTCGAATTATCTACGAATTTATGTTGGACAAGAATTTGGATTTAGTATCTGCCAAAGACATGAATCATCATGTCGAGGGTTATGCCGTGAACAATAGGGAGAGCCAAAAGTTCATTCATACCTCTTTTTATAGATATGCCATGACCATCTGCGAACGCTACACCAACAATAGCGAGGATGCAGTGGAAATTTTGAACGAAGGCTTTTTGAAAATTTTCAAAGAAATTCATCACTATAAACCGGCCTACACTGATGTTGTCAGTTCCTTCAAAGGTTGGTTGAGAAAAATATACACGGCTATTGATCATTTCAGGAAGAATCGCAAGCATCAGAGGGTAACCCATCTCGATACTGTAGAGTATCAGCTTGCTTCAGTGAGTGAAGATGCGGTACAAAAACTGGCTCATAAAGAAATAATTCAGGCTATGCGGATTCTTTCTCCGGCTTACCGGACTGTACTCAATCTCTTTGTCGTTTGCGGATTAAGGCACGAGGAGATTTCAGAAAAACTTGAGATCTCTGTGGGAGCCTCCAAGTCCAATCTTTCTAAGGCAAAAAACAATTGCAAAAAATATTATTTGACCAGATAATGTTGGTAGCAATTAAAGCCCAGCACTTTGATAATTTTAAAAAAACAAAAACATGAATAATATGAACAAGAACCTTTTAGCTTTTTTAATATTTACTTCAACAATCAACATATTGCATGGGCAAACTCAATATTCAATAAAATACGGAGATAACAAGGAGGCAGGAAACTACAAAAAAATTAATGGTATAAATCTATACTATGAAATTTACGGAACAGGAAAGCCACTAATTTTTCTGCACGGCAACGGAGGTTCAATAAGAGGTGCAAGCGCAAGGATTGAATACTTTAAAAAGTATTTTAAGGTAATTGCCATTGATAGCCGAGCACACGGAAAATCAATTGACACAACGACAGAACAATTGACTTACGTACAAATGGCCAATGACATTAAGGTTCTATTGGACTCTTTAAATATAGACAGTGCATTTGTTCAGGGACAAAGTGATGGAGCTATTTTAGGGCTCTTACTTGCAATAAATTTCCCAGGCAAAATATCTAAGCTTGCTACTTATGGTGCAAATATGTTCCCGGGAAAGAAAGCAATCTTTGATGAAATTGATAATTTGATATTGGACACATTAAAAGCTACAAAGAACTTGAATACAAAAAGGCTTTTTTCATTAATGGCCTATCAACCTGATATCACTGAGAAGGACTTGCAAAAAATTAAATGCCCCGTATTAATTATGTCAGGCGACAGAGATGCTATCAGGCTTGAACATTCAATTAAAATATTTAACAACATAGCGAACTCTAATTTCTTTGTCATGCCGGGAGCAACTCATTATGGAACTGTTGAAAAACCCGAATTGTTTAATTTGGTATTATTAGACTTTTTAAATCGCCCTTTTTCAAAAGTATCCACAGTTGATATAATTACCGGTAAACATTAACCTCAAGGAACAAAAGTATCCTATGTAAAGCGGTATGAGAGGTTTCATATTTTTATAATCGGTCTACATAATCTTTTCAAACGCTGTGGATTTGAATGATTGTAGTTGTTGCAGCAAATTTGTCTTCTGCCGCCGATACAATCATTCAACAGATACAGCGAAATGTTTTTTAATTAGCTCCGCATCGTATTACTCGTTTTTCCTTAAATAGTATTCTTTGTTAAGCAGCGCAAGTAGATTATTGGCATAGTCAAATTGTTCTTGCATGAGCTGTACATATACCTTTAAACTTATTGACATTTGAGAAGCATTGTTGAAAACGGTTTTTAATTTTTCTTTGTCGTTGCCGATTGAAACACCATTTAAATTTTTATAGGCGAAAGAAATGAAATTAGAGGTTGTATTTGTATTAATGCTTACAACGCTGGCATCTTGAAGAATAGTGATGTCTGCCACTTTTTTAAAGTCTGTGAGCGACTCTTTGAAACCGAAATAACAGTCGGATTCTGATTCAGTTGTGATTTTGTTTTTTAATTCATACCCCAAAATAGCATCCACAATCTTTTGGTCATGTATTAAACGCAACATGCCTGATGATTTTAATTGTTCCATCGCAGCATCATTTGTTCTAAAATACCAATTCTCAAGAAAGCCAGGAGAGCCATGTTCATAAAACTTCTTCTTATTTTCTTCTGTTGTTAAATCAGCATTTTTTAAAAGAAGAAAACTGTCCAAGTTCTGTGCAAGAAGATTATTTGATTTAATCATCATTTTTAATTGAGAAGTATCACTTGCCAAACATTTCACAAGGCTTTCAATGGCTTGCTTTACTTTTTCTCTATCAGCCAAATGTTCTCTGTAACTTTCTGCAAAAAATCCCATAGTTACAGCAAGAAATATCATTAAAAACTCAAGGAAATATTCTTTCCTTTTTTTTGGCTTATGATGTAAGTCAGAATGATGATGTACTTCCATATTTTCAGTTTCTTCTTTTGGCTTAAAAGTTTCCGTGTGCTTCGTAGGAATAATTTCGTTTGGGGAATTTTCCGATTGAGGGTTTGTGGCATTATCTACATGTTCTTCGTCTGTATTGTCTGCCATTTATGTTAGTTGGTCAAATTATTTAGAGTGTTCAATCGCATGACGCACAACGTTCGAGGCTTGCCACAGGGCTGGTATTTTATAACTGTCTGCCCGGCAACAGAAGCCGATTAGAATTACTAAAGCTGAAGTTAACAACTAATAGCCGAATAGAATTCGGTCAAGCCAGATATTAGCTGATAGTAGTACAACTGCCGATTGTTATTCTGTCCGCCAGACTTGCGGCAAACCTTTTGTTATCGGCATCACCGCATTCTGTCCACGAAGTTGTGAAGTCAGAAATCCGAACAAAACCTTTTCCGAAGCGATTAATCATTTTCATAGCCGTGTTATAAAGTCGAATTATTTCTTTAACTGCTCGTATAGTTTTCGTTTTCTGATTTTATGTCCACCCCATTTTGCAAGATTTTTTCAAATACTGCCGCAGCAGTGGCAACTACGATAGAAACAAAAGTAGTCACAATACATATTGCAAGAAAACCCGCAGGGTCGTCATCTTTAGCATGAAATACCCTTATGTATATTCCTGCGGTTACAATTAAAATACTCAGGAGGATTGCGCAATATTTTATACCCCTTAAAGCCCTCACCGAGTTGAGTGAGAACACTTTGTTTTGTCCGATGAAACCGAGTAATTTGAAGGCTTTATACAGCGCAACAAAAAAAGCGATTGATGCCGCATACCCATACAAGATGAACGGGTCAAGGTATATGCTGAGCAGGTCTAAATTTTCGGCTCTCCCCTCTGTCAAAGGAAACCAAATCATAATGGCAAGTGTCACAATACCGATAAGCACGATGACTGCTTGAAGAAATACTGTTGAACGCGGTTTCATATTTTTCTTTTTAAGTGATACCACCGCTTGATACTAACACTGTCGCCAAGCGGTTGCCTACAACGGCCACGGCTTGCTGCTGTGCTGGCATTTTATGATTGTCAGCCGAAACTGAAGCCGATTGAAAAACTGATGTTGAAATTAATAATAAATGTTGAAAAGAATTCCGTCTGCCTGATATTAGCTGAATAGAATTATAAAAGCTGATTGTTGTTACGTCGCGCCAGCATAGCGGCAAGCCGCATGTTGTACGTAGTACTTCAACCGAAAGTTGTTATCGTTATTATAATTTCACCCACCTTAGCCTCATTTTTTTATTATCCAAGTTCTCGTGAGCAGTTAATATCAAAGTATCATTAATAAATTCAAAACCTCGTGTCAATGTAGTTCCAAAATTTTTGGGCTCTGTCGCAGAAATTCTATGATGCTCAATTGTAGAATCATTAATGATTTTGTAGTCAGCAAAGTAGACAAAGTTTGATTGATAGAATCTTGCCAATGCTTTTAAGCTTTCTTGGTTTAAACTATCCATGTTTTTATTGGTGTCAAAATCTTTATAGTCCTTTGGATAGAGATGAACACTCATATGTCCCTTTCCATCATATTGGATTAATCCATCATAGTACTTCCCTTTCCATTTATCTGTGACCCATTTTCCAGAACTTGAGTCAAACGATTCAAACTTGTCAAGCCGATACGTTCCGTTAAACTTTTCATCTATTGTTTGTTTGGAGGTACAACTGAAAATTGTCAGGATAGTTAATAGTCCAAGTCCTAATATTATTTTATTCATCGTCTTTAATGTTTTATGTTTTATCGCCAGTCTGTATTACGCACAACACTTAAATATACGCTATTGCTTGTTCAGAAATTGCTTGGCTTTCAATGAAAAACTGAACATGATCATTGCAAAATGGATATCTGAGCGATATAAAATCGCATTGGTAGATTGGAATCAAGCTTGGTTTTTAACTCCACCGTATCTGTGAAAATGGTTACTAAATAAAAAACGGCTGAAACACTTAATTGATAAGCATTCCAGCCAGCGTAGCGGAGATGGGAGTTGAACCCGAGTCCGCCTTAGGCGGATATGAATCCATTTGAATGCAATTCCATTCTTATTTTATCCCAAATCCACTCTCTTCCTTTTCCACCTTTTAATTGTTCCTCTCTTTTTCCAGCATGGACTTTGTCTTCAAAATATTCGCAATAAATGACTACCCAGGGACGAAAATTCCGGGTCCAATCTTTTTTACTTAATTTATTATGAGAATGAAAATGATTAATGAGATCCGAAGTAAAACCAATATAGATTTTATTATGCTTCCTTGAAAATAATATGTATACAGTATAAAGCATAAAAGGCTCTATGATAAAGCCTTTATTTTGTAGCGGAGATGGGAGTTGAACCCATGACCTCAGGGTTATGAATCCTGCGCTCTAACCGCCTGAGCTACCCCGCCATAAGGGTTGCAAAAATAGAATTTCTAATGTAAAGTTTGAAATCAATTTCAAACACAATTTGATTGAATATCTTTTCATTTGATAAGTTTACTTTTATATTCGTCATCTATTTCATCATTTATAATCAATAACGATGAACAATGCCAAATTATGGGGTATTGATTTAGGCGGCACCAAAATAGAATGTGCTGTCTTAGATTCACCTCTGAATACAATTATCCGCAAACGAATTGCCACTGAAGCTGACAAAGGATATCCTCATATTCTTTCCCAAATAAAAAGACTGGTTGATGAAGTGATCAAAGAGACGGGTGAGCAACCATCTTCGATCGGGTTTGCTACGCCGGGCGTTTCAGAACCGGAAACAGGTTTGATGAAGAATTGCAATACCGTTTGCATGAATGGGATGCCCATGAAAAATGATCTCGAAAAAATTCTCAGCCTGCCGGTAAAAATGGCCAATGATGCAAATTGTTTTGCTTTGGCGGAAACATTGATGGGTTCGGGAAAACATTACCCGGATGCCCATGTGATCTTTGGGGTTATCCTGGGAACGGGAGTGGGTGGCGGTTTGATCGTAAATAAAAAGATCATTGAAGGCCGCCACGGGTTGGGTGGTGAATGGGGACATAATATTTTAGAAGAAAATGGTGATCCCTGTTATTGCGGCAAACGGGGTTGCGTAGAGAAAGTTATTTCCGGACCCGGTTTGCAAACTTATTATACCAGGATCAGTGGCAGAGTATTATCGTTAAAAGATATTCTTCAAAAACACCTCGAAGAAAGTGATGAATATGCTACAGCAACAATTGAGCGTTTGCTTGAAAATTATGGAAAAGCAATTTCGGTATTGGTGAATATTATCGATCCCGATCTTTTTGTTATAGGTGGTGGAGTAGGGAACATCGGTCTTTTATATACAGAAGGATACGAACGCATAAAAAAATATGTATTTAATAATGGTAAGCTCACCACCCCTATTTGTAAACCCGAATTAGGTGATAGTGCCGGGGTGTTTGGCGCAGCATTGCTTTGCAGAGATTAAATTGCATTGAACATTTTACCTGGTCTAATAAAATTCTATGAGTCTTATCCGGATCGCAACTATTGCAGATGCTGCTCCTTTTCTGGATATTTATGCTCCTTATATTGAAAATACATCCTACACTTTTGAAACAGAAGTGCCAACGGTTGCTGCATTCAAGGAAAGGATCGATACCTATTTGCAAAACTGGCCCTGGCTTGTTTGCGAAGTAAATGAAGTGATCGCCGGTTATGCTTACGGAGCAAAACATCGTGAACGGTTGGCCTATCAATGGAGCCTTGAAAGCTCCGTATATATTCATGATGACTATCAAAGAGCCGGAGTAGCAAAAGCTTTATATACAGCCCTGATCGATATTTTAAAATTACAGGGCTTCAGAAACTTATATGCTGTGATCAATTTACCGAACGATAAAAGTGTAGCCTTTCATGAACATATGGGCTTTGAATATTTTGCAACTTATAAAAACGCAGGATATAAACTTGGGAGATGGAAAAATGTGGGATGGTGGCAATTGCAATTGAATGAATATTCCATTGATCCGGCCCCGCCCATAAAATTTTGTGACATCAATAAAAAAGAAATTGAACCCATTCTTCAATCAGCCTCAAAATTTGTCAAATTTGAATAGCTATGAATATTTTCTTTGACCGGGTTAATCATTATAAATAAAAAAAATTTATGAACCTTCACTCTACACGCAGGCAATTTATAAAGACCTCAACCGGGTTTCTTGCAATTGCTCTTGCCGGCACTTCATTCGATCCAAAAAAAGAAAAACTGCGTTTATCATTTTCCACACTCGGGTGCCCCGATTGGTCATTTGATAAGATCATCAATTTTGCTATTGCAAATAATTACAGCGGCATAGAATTGAGAGGTATACAACGGCAAATGGATCTCACTCAATGCAGGGAGTTCGTAACTGCGGAAAATATAGCTGCTACGATGAGAACCATGAACGATAAAGATTTAAAGTTTGTGGATCTCGGATCTTCTGCAGAAATGCATCACAGCGATGCAACAGAAAGAAAAAATAACCTCGATGAAGCAAAACGTTTCATTGATCTCGCACAAAAACTGAATTGTCCTTATATCAGGGTATTCCCAAATAAATTACCTAAAGAAGATCGCAGCGCAACGATCGATCTTATTGTAAAAGGATTGATCGAGGCGGGTGACCATGCAAAAGGAACAAATGTAACGGTGTTGATGGAAACCCACGGCGACGTGGTCGAAAGCGCTGTGATCAAACAGATCATGGAGGCAGCTAATCATCCAAAGGTCGGCCTGGTTTGGGATGTTACAAACATGTGGACTTTGACAAAAGAGCCGCCTGCAGAAGTTTATGCTCTTTTAAAAAATTACATTCATCACACCCATATAAAAGACGCAAAGCTTGTGGATGGTACTCCGCAATACAAATTAATGGGAAGGGGTGAAGTGCCCATTTTCGAGGCAATCGATATATTATATAAAGATGGTTATAAAGGTTATTACAGTTTTGAATGGGAAAAATTATGGCATCCTGAAATTGATGAACCTGAAATTGCATTGGCTGACTATCCAAAAGCGATGAAGCAACATTTCAGTAAATAAAATAAAACGCAATTCGCCTCATCAAAATTTATTGACCGGGGCTTTACAATAAGGTTTTAAAAAAAGGAATTAGCTCACCGGCAAGTATTGCATGATCTTCTACGTTGGGATGACCGCTGCAACCTCTTGCCTGCATAGGTTTGAAAAAATAAAGCGCTACAGGTTTGTTTCTCGGATAAATAGCGTCAACATTTTCTTTTACCGCTGTAAGACAATTTTGCAATGTAATTCTTCGGTCGCCATTGATCATGGGACTGCTCAGCAATGCAATTTTTGCAGATGGGTATTTTGATTTTACCAACTCCACAAATTTTATGTAGGTGCTGACAAATATTGCGCTGTCAAATGGTAATCGTTCATGTTTACCATCGCCATTGCTGTAATCATTTGTACCGAGAGCAATGCTAACTATTGCAGGCTTGTAAGCAGAAAAATTCCAAAGCCGCTTGCCATAGTCCTGGAAATCTGTTTTCTCATACACCTGCGGCATAGCAGGCCCATCGCTGTTCCAGTTACGATAGATACCGATACCACTTACACTGCTCATAAGAAAATTTGTACCAAGTGCTCTCGCAACACGGGGACCATAGGCATAATATGCATTATGCTGATCATGATAAACTCCCGTACCGCAGGGTACTTCTGATGCATCTGCTGCAGCACCACAGGTTATACTATTGCCGATAAATTCAATGAGCGGTACTTCAGGTTTCCTGAGAGCTTGTATATTTTTTCCCGTTATTTTCTCAATGAAGATGGGCCCCGTTTGCGCCTCAGTGGCCTTATATATCCAAACCATATGAGTGCCTTCTGCAGTTGAACTAATAACATAGGATCTTCTTTCGCTTCCCAAAACTTTTATTCTTTTCTGATAAATACCATCCAATTCATATTGCAGGTAGTTATGAGCAGTGGAATCTGTGAGATAAGCAAATACTTCGCATTCTTTTCCTGAAAAGCTAAAACCAAAATTGACTGCAGAACTAATTAGCTCAAGATCCTTTTTATCATTCCAGTCATACCTGCCAAAAGGAAATAACGATGAGGCCGGCAGTACATCGCTCTCTCTTCGAGTAATTTTTTGAAAGTTATAACCCGTACAAAAAAGGAAGAGAACAATGGCAAAGTGTGAAAGCTTATATTTCATGAAGCAATATTAGTGTGGAAAAAAATAAAAAACTGCCTACCATTTTTCCAATCCTAATAATTTTTTACCCAATTCATTTAATGCAGCAGTGGAATATTTAGTCTGTTCCCATCTGCGGGGATCGCCGGGAAAAGCATAACCTTCCGGTGCGATCCTGTTTTTCCATGAAGCAATTCTCCATTGACGCAGGGCCTCATTATTTTCTTCGGCAGGCATCATCGAAATATATTGAGCAATACGAACTTTATTGCCACTTAAATTTGGCCGGATGCCATGTGGCTGAAGACTATTAAAAATAAGCAAGTCCCCGGCTTCCATCTTAACCTTTACCAATTCGAAACCTGTCACGTCAGGTTTAAAATGATCACGGTCTTCAGGCTGTGTAAGTTTCCATGTATCGTAGCTGCGGAATAATTCAGGGATACACTGGAAGCCACCCATTTTTTCATCGGTTTGATCTGCAAGTGCCAAAACACCCTGCACATTTACCGGTTTTGTTTCAGGATCATAATCCCAATGAATAAAGCCTTTATATTCAAATCCCGGTTTTATGGGAAAATTGAGGTTCGCCCTGTCAATAGTAACCCATAATTTTTCTGTTCCCCATATATCCACAAATGCCTCATATATTTTTTGAGTCATCCGGTTGTTCCATAATTGCTGATGATTGTAAACTTCTACCATGCCCGTATTGGTCAGTTCTTTCATTTTCATTTCAGCACGCGGAGCAGTGTACCATGTTCCCGGATCATTTGGATCCTTTTCTTCAAACTCCCATAAAAACTCCGCAGTTGCCAGTGCTTGTTCAGGTGGCACAGCATTTTTGATAACAATGTAGCCATTGTGGATCCAGAAGTTCCAGTCCTCTTCGCTTAATACACGAAGTGGTTTTCCGTCACTCCTGTCATTTAATTTAGTGGCGCTGCTTTTAGCGGTAGAAGGGTTTCCGGGAATATCTTTATGCGCATTATCCGGTATCATTGCCGGGGCCATTGTAGCGGCCATCGTTTTCTGTTCCATGAAACAATATTTATTG
>JBIOGV010000072.1:0-13776 GCA_044448365.1 Chitinophagales bacterium | reverse complement strand
TTCAACAATTCTGATTTGGTGACTTCACCAATGGTTTTTATTAAATGGAGGTAACTTAAAAGCAATTCCATTTGTTTCGGCGCTCTTGTCCAGTTGTTCAATAGATCGGAAAGCTTTTCTTCGTTATTATATTCCGGATTCAGTGAAACATAAATTTCCTTTTTGGGAGAATAATTTTGTTTGAGCGCTTCCCACACATAACAAACTTTTTTCTGAATTAATTTATTGATGACAGGATAGGTATGTGATGAATCCAAAACCTGTTGCACCTCAGAAAGCTTCAATTCTTTTTTAATCAGCAGGGCTTCTGCTACCAGGTATTCATCGTGATCAAGATCAGAAAAATCATCGCCATATTCTTCATTGAAAATGACAACTGTTTCGCTTGACAATTTGAAATGAGAAGGCAAAGCAGCCGCCATCACTTCGCCTTCACTGCACATATAATAGGAGGCCATCCATTCCCATAGTTTCAATTGTTCTTCATACACCACCGGCTCAGCATCCAGGACATTCAGAATTTCTTTTGGCTCAAAAAAATCAGGTTTCTCATCATGCACTCTTTTTACAATACCTGCGTATTTTTTATTCTTCCCCAGGTTTACCTCTACACGGCAACCGGGTTTCACTGTATCCAGGATTTCTTCTGGGATCAGCCAGGTATAATTTTTAGGAAGAGCAAGCGGTATAATGATTTCTGAATACATCGTGAGTCGTCAGTCATGAAATGTGACTGATTCCTGCAATTTAATTAAACAATCTCACGACTCACGATTCACGTTTGACGTTTGAAGGAGTTATCCAACTGACCTTATACTCCTTCAGTTTTCTTTCCATGATCGCGAAGACCTTTTCTTTCAGATTTTCAGTCTCATTTACGGTTAATCCATCAACAGGGATCTCATTAAGAAAAATGATCCGGCATTTGCCGGGGTTTAATGAAAATACTTTTTGATAATGCATTCTTGCATAAGAATCCAAAAACAAAACGGGTTTAACGGGAGTCTGTGTTTCGATCGCAACCCTGAAAGCGCCATTATAAAATTCTTTCAGGGGTTGATGCGTTTCATTATAGGTTCCTTCCGGGAAAAAAAGAACAGAAATTCCTTTACCGATTATCGATTTCAGGATACGAATACTTTGCGCCCTGTTCATGGGGTCGCTTCTATCCACCGTCACAATTGCCTTCCTGTAAATAAATCCAAATACGGGTATCTTACTTATCTCTACTTTTCCCAATGGACGCACTGGTTGACGAAATGCCTTTGGAAGAATGGCCGCATCGAGTAAAGAAATATGATTGGTAACAAAAATGTATTGCTTTGCCTTGTCGTGCCCTGTTTCAAACAATCGCTTTGGAAAAATAAATACCAAAGGAAACCAAAGATCAGCCCAAACGATACAAATTTTAAAGATCGCATTGCCTCCGCGGATCCTTCCAAAGAAAGAAGCCATGATTACAAACGGAAACAAGATCAGCATGATCATTACAAATAAAATCATTGCGTAGATGCAATAGATCCATTGCAATGGTTTTAAAACATACTGCATCAATTGTTATTTTTTTGGTGCGAACCTTCGTCGTCACCGGGACAATGGCACTCGTATTCTTTATGCAGGTTATAACAGGTGACCACCTTTGTCACACTATCACATTGCGCAAATATCACCCGCAGGTCTTCATTATCGTTTGTAAACCCCTGCAATGCAAAAGTCGGGCAAGGCTTATCATTCATATTGCTTTTATTCAGAAAAATAATTCCTTTTTGCATGATTTCATCAATATCTTCCTTACTGATATGCCTGCAATCCATCCGGCAAAGTGCATGGTGTGTATAGATCAAATGAGAAGGATGACGGTTGAATGCTTCTTTTTTATGCGGCTCCAAAACATACCATCTGAGCGCAGCGTAAACAAGAATGACGATGATGATGATTAGTGTTGCAGTTACATTCTTTGATCTCATTAAAACATCTTAAAATTTCACGTTTAATTTACTTCTTGTTGCTGGCATTTGTACTGCTATTAAACTATTGTTGCGTCGCACACTCGTACGTTCAAATCATTATTCGGCTATGACCTCATCCCCTTTCCCCTTCTCCATTGGGAGAAGGGGCAGTACTTCATGACAACTCTCAGCCTTTATTTCTTCCACTTCAACAATAGAATAAAGAAGAATTAGAACTTAGGGTTAAATACAAACCAGAAATCACTTCACCACTGCCTCTTCTCCATACATCTGGCTCTTGAACTTTAACGAAGGCGAAGGAATCAATTTCCCGATCTCCAATTCATTCCATTTTTCATCAACCAGCTTGATTGTTTCATCATCAGCTACGATTATATTCGGCCAGTCTCGATGAAAATCATCAAACTCTTTTGTTTTTCTCGTACCATCAAAACCCATGCAGGCAATATAGTTGCTGCTTTCTTGTTCCTTGTGTCCTGTGCCTTGTGACTTACATAAAATGTGATCTCTTTTCGGATCGAGGTTATTGCAAAACCGCCACAATGCAGTGGGCAGATCATTGGCATCAACAGTATGCTCAACATATAAGATCATTTTAATTCCACTTACCTCTTCCATCTCACAGATCTGCTGATGCAGTTCACGAATATGATTCTTCCTGTTTTTTTCAACTGAAATGATCAAACAAGGGATTTCTTTTTCAAGCAAAGAAGTGTTTACTACATGGATCTCAGAAAATCTATTTTTTAAAATCTTTTCATTAAACTCATAACTCTTAACTCTTAACTCATAACTATTATCCGACTCTTCCTCAAACTTCATCGTCCCATCAATACACATTTTCCCTCCAAAGCCCAGTTTGCTGCAACTATGATCCAGCACATCCATGGGTCCCTGGGAGAAATAAATATCAGAAGCGGGATTCAAATTTTTAAAAACTTCTCTTGCAACAGTTTCATAATCTCTCAAATTAAGTGAATCTTCGAAAACTCCTTCCCCAGAGGAGCTGGGTGAGGTCAGGACTAAAATTTTATTGAACATCATTTGTCCCGCTCCCCACATGGCATTCATCACTTTTTGTCCCTGCCCGGCATAATCTTTTTTTATTTTAACGAGAACCAAATTATGAAAAACGCCTTCCACCGGCATTTCCATATCAATGATCTCCGGTATCATCGTCATTTTTATGGGCGCTAAAAAAATTCTTTCAGTTGCTTTTCCCAACCAGGCATCTTCCTGTGGAGGAATGCCCACGATCGTAGCAGGATATACAGCATCTTTTTTATGCGTGATGGCAGTGATATGAAAACGAGGATACCAATCGGGTAAGGAATAATAACCCGTGTGATCACCAAAAGGTCCTTCCCAGATCATTTCATCATTCGGATCTACATAACCTTCAATTACAAAATCAGCATCAGCAGGCACTTCCACTCCCGGTTGCGTGATACATTTCACCAACTCCACTTTTTTCTTCCTTAAAAATCCTGCAAGCATGTATTCGTCTACATTTTCAGGAAGCGGAGCAGTGGCTGCATAAGCATATACAGGATCGCCTCCCAAAGCAACAGCCACCGGCATTTTTACTCCGAGTTTTTTATACTCAGTAAAATGTTTTGCAGAAACTTTATGTTTATGCCAATGCATTGCTGTGAGTGTTGGTCCAAAAATTTGCATACGGTACATACCAACATTTCTCTGGCCGGTGTTTGGATCTTTTGTATGAATCACAGGGAGCGTAACAAATGGGCCTCCATCTTTTGGCCAACAGGTGATAACAGGAAGTTTTGTAATATCAGGATGTTCCATGATAACTTCCTGGCATTCGCCTCGGCCATTTTTCACTTTCGGCATCCAGGAAGCAAACTGATTTAGTTTTGGAAGCAGTTTTAATTTATCAATGATTCCTTCTTTTGGTGAAGCAAGCAATTTGAAAAGATTTTCAATTTCTTTTGCTATATCATCGAGGTGCGTAACTCCAAGAGCCATGCACATTCTCTTCTCACTTCCATAAGCATTCATCAACACCGGGAAACCTGCCTGCCGGCAGGCAGGATTATAACCTGTATTTTCAAATAACAAAGCCTTGCCTCCGCCTGGTTGCTTACTCATCCTGTCTGTAATCTCAGCCATTTCCAGTTTCGGATCCACATAAGCATTTATGCGAACTAATTCACCTGCTTTTTCCAACGCCTCAATAAACTGTTGCTGATTTTTGTATGCCATGATAAACAAAGGTAAAGCGGAAAAATATTTGATTAGAATTACCGAAAGTACAGGTAAGTCACGAATCAGGTTGCTTAATAAATTTTGTACTGAGACAAAGTTTTGTTGAACTTTGCATTTCAAACATCCTAATTATGAAACCAGTACCTTTTTTATTACTAATCGCGCTTAGTTTTGCAACCTGCAACAATGATCAATCATCATCTTCAACAACAAAACAAACAACACAATCTCCAATGCTTAAGGAAGAAAATATAACATACACCAGCGATGGCGTTACCATGAATGGTTATGTTGTTTACGATTCAGCCGTGGAAGGTAAACGTCCGGCCGTGCTTGTGGTTCATGAATGGTGGGGATTGAATGATTATCCAAAAATGCGTGCAAGAAAATTGGCCGAACTTGGTTATATCGCTATGGCTGTTGACATGTACGGCAATGGGAAAATTGCAGACAATCCCGATGATGCAGGAAAGATGGCGGGACCGTTTTATCAAAATCTTCAAATGACAAAAAGCCGGTTTGATGCTGCATTGAATAAATTAAAAACCTACAGCCAGGCCGATACCAGCAATATTGCAGCGATCGGCTATTGTTTTGGCGGAGGAGTTGTATTGAATGTTGCAAGATTAGGGGAAGGGCTCAAGGGTGTTGTCAGTTTTCATGGATCGCTCATCGGGGCACCGGCGGATAAAAATTTATTGAAAGCAAAAATCCTGGTTTGCCACGGAGGGGCTGACCAATTTATAAAACCCGCGGATGTTGCACAATTCAAAAAACAAATGGATTCTATCGGTGCTGATTATACGTTCAAACAATATGCAAATGCCACGCATGCATTTACAAATCCTGCAGCTACCGCAACAGGAGAGAAATTTAAAATGCCGATAAAGTATAATGCTGCTGCCGATTCTGCATCATGGAGCGATATGAAAGATTTCTTTGCGAAAATTTTCAAATAACGAGTTTAGTAACACTATTGCTGCAAACATATCATACAAAGTTTTGAAGAATCTTTCACAACTTGCCGGCATTCGAATAAGACATATTGACTTGCTCACAAAGATTTTGAAAAAGTAAATTACAAAAACTTACCCCCGGATCAGGGAATGATCTCAAAAAGTAAAAATTGATTTCTCTGGATCGGCGAAAAATTATTGTCTGCCACAAATAATAATGTACGATGACCATTTGATAAGACAGGTCCAAAAGTTACTCCTTCAATATTATCAATATAGCGGTGAAGATCATCCATATTGAGCAATAATTTCTTTGAAACCGGCTTCAAGGCCGGTTGAGATCGCAGAGATTGTACACCGGCAATATCCGCGGCATTATTCATATCAGCTAAAAAAATACGGATCGTACAGGCAAGTCTCCCGGTGGAGAAAGATCTTTCAATTACCATCAATTGGTTTTCACCCACCCATAAAATATCGGATACGCCATTTATCTTAAAGGCATTTGAAGGAATCGGAGGATAAGCAACCGGTTCAATCTGGTATGCATATTGGGCAATTGGTTTCCTGGTTTTTGAATTAAATTTTAATATACGTATCAAGGCAGTGGAGTCACCTGGTCCGGCTCTGGGGCCATCTTCATAGATCGGCTCTTCTACACTTACAAAAAGATATTTGTAATCATCCGTAAATGTCAATCCTTCAAATACACTATTCTGGCGCGGGCCATTTTCTGTTTCATGCATGTGCATATTTGCAGGCAGTGAAAAACCGGCTTTATACTTCCCATTCCTGTCAATTGCAATAACGGAAGGATCTTCCAGTACATTATTTCCCGGTTTAACTATTCTTTCACCCTCACTGCTCCATACCATTTCATCTTTTTTTGGATCATACCGCATGTCTTCAGGATCGGGAGTGTGAAAAGGATCTTGTTTTGAATTCGGGTACGGCTTTCCATTTTTTTGTAATAAACTTTTTACATCAATGAATTCAACACTGTCAATTTTATTTTGTCCAACATAAATTTTTGCAGAATAAAATCGTGCAGGATTAATTGCGGAGCGGTCATCAGAAATAAGATAATATACATCACGTTTCGCATCATAATCAATTCCGGACAAACCACCGATAGTAGTTCCCATAAATTCTTTCCCGTTTGATACGTCATATTCATCTAAAAATTTTAATTGTACAATTGAATCACTTTGAAGTGTTTGATTTATTGTTTGTGAGAAAATGTTGGTACAAAAAGTAAACATCAATAGAATAACAGCAATTATTTTCTTCATCCTAAAAACTTTATTAACAAAAATGCGGAAATTTTACTGAACCACAATTAAAAGCAAAACCCCGCCAATTAGCGGGGTTCTCACACACAACAAACGCCGTTGAACTGCTTAGGGTAACAGAATAACACGCTGACTATTGCCGTCGTTCCAAGTCAGTAAAGCTTTATTATCACAATCACCATTGTTAGGGAAACCGTAATCGAGTTTCAGCACACGGTTATTGATCGAAATTTGCAATGTTCCATCACTGCGCCAGGGGCATGCTACTTTTTTGATCAGCGGATCAACCACTTCAAAATTAACAACGGTTCCATTATTGAATACAATTTTTGCAGAGCCGGTGATCTGAAACACATCATCCCGGCAAATTTTTGTATCCATGCCCGCGATCTGCACCTTGGTTTTAGAACTTTCATAACTGTAACCTCTTCCGCTGGGGAAAGTAACCTTACCGCCTGTTACTTCCACAGAAAACTTGATCGTGCCATTTTCACTGAGATTGTTAATGGTCTTCGTTCCTTCAACATGAATATGATTGATGTAGAAATTTTCAAAAGTGGTGGTCACCACGGAACCGGGTTTACGAAGCGGCGCTGTTAAATTGATAATAATTTTTCCACTGCGGAGTTTTCCATCCAAACCAACACAACTATCTCCAAAATCAATGGTAATGGTTTTTGGATAAGTAGTGTCGTTTGGGGTAACTGTAATGGTTGCACAGGTACCAATGGCTTCACGCAGTTCTGAAAAATCGGGATGGTATTCACGATCAAGACGGCCAATACTTGCAGTATTGTCTGCATCAGCAGCTGTGGTACTTACATCGTCAACATCATCAAAACTTCCATCGGCCTGTGCACTTTCATCAGAATAACTGGCAGCATCTGATCCCGTGACTGTACTATTGGAATTTTTTGAACTTGTTTCTTTTTGACAAGAGAATAAAAAAGCTACGCTGAGAAACAAGAACGCAATTATGAGAAAGCGGTTAATCGAAATAATTTTCATGACTATACTTTTTGGGTTGTGGAATTGAATCACGCATTTTAAGAAGGGGCTGCATGAAAAAAGTTTAAATAACGTTTAAAAAAATTATTTTCCCGTTTTGAATGAAAGAAATATTCGGATATATACGTGATTACTTTAAGCATGTAAATAAAAAATTACTTGCACTTTGTACTTTACAAACGGCTATTCTTGTTTTTTTGAATTTTCATAACAGGCTGGAATGGTGGCTCACCTCGCGGCAGATTCTTGCCTGGCCTGAATTTTTTGGCCATTATGTTCTTTTTGCGGCTGCATTTATCTTTCCCTATTTATATTATTGGTCTATTGCAAAAAATAATTCTTTCATCAATAAACCTTTTATCATTTTATTGGTCGTTGCACCCGCTATTTTTTCTCTTAAGATGGCATTGCAAACTGAGCTGCCTTTTTCGAATGATGAAGATTGGAATGAGTATTGGAACAGGATCTATTATTGGCCCGTAAGATTGCTGATAATCATTTCCATTTTATTACTGGTATGGAAAACATATGATAATGACCAACCCTTTTACGGACTTACAACAAAAAAGTTCAAATGGCAACCCTATGTTATCATGTTGTTATGCATGTTGCCATTAATTGCCGCTGCATCCACACAGGCAGATTTTCTTGCTGTGTATCCAAAATTAAGATCGGTATTACATTTTGATAACAATATTCACTTATCATGGTTTCATAAATTACTATTTGAACTTTCTTATGGAAGTGATTTTTTGGGCATCGAAATTTTCTTTCGTGGTTTTCTGATTCTTGGATTTATAAAATGGGTCGGTAAAGATGCTATTTTACCGATGGCCTGTTTCTACTGCACGATTCATTTTGGAAAACCATTGGGTGAATGTATCAGTTCTTATTTTGGAGGAATATTATTGGGAATCGTTGTTTATAACACAAGATCCATTTACGGAGGATTGATCGTTCACCTTGGGATCGCCTGGCTGATGGAGATCGGCGGGTATATTCACCCCCTGTCCCCCTAAAGGGGGAACTTAGATCAATTAATCTTTCTTAAATATAACTTGATCTTTAAAGCAAATCTCACAAAACTCCCCTTTAAGGGATGGGGGTAAAAAGCTACAAGCCTGTAAGCCGGATTCTGTCGGGGGCTATCATTTATCTGTCCCGGAAATTACTTACCGGGATCAATCTGCCTACCCATCAGCATTGAACGAGCAGTTCTCAAACGCTGACCTATGTGGCATTTCAGCATGCAAGGTTTACCCGCAAATGATGTTACCATCAAAAGCCGTGAGCTCTTACCTCACGTTTTCAACCTCACCCTAACCCTCTCCACAAGTGAAGAGGGAATGGCAGTTATTTTCTGTGGCACTATCTCTGTGCTATGGTTTGTGTGAACACGAACCATAGTGACGCCGGCTCTTGACCGGTGCATTGCTCTGCGCTGTCCGGACTTTCCTCCCCGATAAATCGGGACGATAGCCTGGCCTGTAGCAAAATTTTTGAAAGAGCTAACGGCAAAAATAATCATTGATTGGCGGATTAAAATGATTGGTTTTATAAATTATGATACTAACCTCAGTATTGATTGACATTGAAATAATTTTCAATACTCAAAAAAAATCTCAGTTGCTCCGTACCCAAAAGCAGGATGATACTGGTTGACGAAAGCTTTTACTTCTTTGCGGTGTTTTAACTGCTCATGAATTTCTTCACGCAATCTTCCTGTACCGATGCCATGTACAACAATCAATGATGGCTGCATGTGTGCTACAGCCAGGTCATAATACTTTTCAAAGGTTTTTAATTGTAATGATACGATCTCATGGTTGCTGAGACCTTTCCAATCGTCTGTAATTTTTTCAATGTGAAGATCAACCACAGAGCGGGGCGGTTCCAAATGTTGTCTTGCTTTTGCAGCATCATACAATTTGTATTGTTTGGCAGCCAGCTCACCCAATTCAACCTTGTCTTCGACAATCTTGTCAGGATAGCTTTCAAATAAACGATGAGAGAAAGTGGCTTCCCCTTTCAACCTGATCTGTTCAATTTTTGCAAAAAGTTGTTTGGGTTTTAAACGAAGCGATGCTTCATAATGTTCCGCTTTATTTTTTTGCAGCTGCAACAATGAAAATTCAAATTCAAAACTCGGGCTGTCATTGAGATTTTCAAAGGGTATATCATGCAAATAAAAATCCTGGAAAGGAAGGATTTCATTTTTCAGATCAAAATCCTTTTCCCCAAAATAATTGAGTTTGTAAATAAACTTGTAAGAAGCATCCGTTCTGTTGATCAAATGTATTTTCAATTCGTCCACCACTTCATCGCCGAATTCATCTGTTTCAATGACCGGCAAAAAGGTGATCCATACTCCGTCAGGAATTTTAGTGGTATCATTTTTTTCTTTCTTTATATCATCTATGTATTTCCTGTCTTTTTTATTTGGAAAAAGTTTTTTTTCTGAAAATTTTTTGAAATAAGGAAAATCAAGCTGGTCTATGTAGGCCGGAAATTTTACTCCCTTTACATCTACCATTACCATTTTGTTATTGATAATATCGATCACCTCACCTTCTTCATCGGAATGAAGGATCAAAACCTTATCACCAATTTGAAATTTCATCACGCAAAGATAGGACGCATTCGTTGGCTATGTTATAGTTCAGAATCTTGTCTCCGTTTCATGCCTGGCGGCTTCTACAATTGACAATTTGCTTTTCTTATAACCATATAAGAAATAAAAAATAACCCCGATCACTAACCAGCTGAGAAACCATGCCCAGTTGTTTTTGGTCATCCCGGTAAGCAGGTACAAACAGGTAATGAGGCCCATCAGCGGTATGAGAGAATATTTTTTTATAAAAGTAAAAACAGACAGAATAATGGCACTGAGCCAGAAAATGATCAGGGATATGTTCGGGGTAGCCGCGTCCATAAAACTGATCTTGTGTTTCACATAATCCTCATTGCCGCTAAAATCAAAGTTGAAGAGATCCGAAAAATAATTTTTCGATAACAATTGCGCGATCACGATTGAGGCAATAACAACCAAAGGAAAAATATATTGCCCGTTTATAAAAGGAATGTGAAATTTTCCAGGTTCTTTTTTTCGTGCCGGTATTAACAACACGCCGCCGCAAACCAGCACGAAAGCGAATAGAGTGGCAATACTGGTAAAATCAAGTACAAATGTTTTATCAGTAAATAAAATAGGAACTCCCACGACTAACCCGGTAACCATTGTAGCAAATGATGGTGTTTTATATTTCGGGTGAATTTTTTGAAAAACAGGTGGCAATAATCCATCCCGGCTCATGCTCATCCAGATCCGCGGCTGGCCCATCTGGAATACAAGCAATACGCTTGTCATGGCAATGACCGCGGCAATGGCTATAGAAAACTGCATCCACCCAACATTCAGATTTTGTTTTTCGAAAATGAATGCCAGCGGATCGCCAACACCTTCGAAATGCCTGTAATTAACAGCGCCGGTTAAAACAAGTGCAAGCAAAATATAAATGACAGTACAGATAACCAATGAAAGAATCATTCCTCTTGGCAGATCTCTTTGTGGATTCTTGCTTTCTTCTGCCAGCACACTCACGGCATCAAACCCGATATAGGCAAAGAATACACCACTTACAGCCGCCATTACACCGCCAAAACCATTAGGCATAAATGATCTTACTCCTGCATCATTCGCCGGTGTCCAGTTGAAGGTAAGTCCATGCGAAAAAACAATGTATCCTCCAACAATAATGATCAGGGCAACAACTGCCAGTTTTAAGATCACCATGACGTTGCTGAAGTTGCGGCTCTCTCTTACACCCCGAAAAACCAAATAGGTAATCAGAAAATTGATGATCAACGCAGGCAGATCAAAAATTATTCTTAATCCACCAAAAACAGGAGCGCTCTTCCACGCAGCTAATTCATTTGCATTGGTACTGCCGTTTTCCACTGCATGTTTTGCCTCCATATAACTTGTGCTCAGGTATTCAGGAATATGAAGACCTGCTTTATCAAGGAAGGAAGTAAAATAATCGCTCCAGCTATAGGCCACATATATATTGCCAATAGAATACTCCATGATCAGCGCCCAGCCAATGATCCACGCAAATAATTCACCAAAAGATGCATATGCATACGTATAGGCACTGCCTGCCACAGGAATGCGGCTGGCAAATTCAGAATAACAAAAAGCTGTAAATGCACAGGCAATGGCTGTAATCACAAACAATAACACAACGCCGGGTCCGCCATGAAAAACTGCTCCACCGAGGCTGCTGAAGCTACCCGCACCCAAGATTGCAGCGATACCAAAAAAAGTGAGGTCTCTCAGGTTGAGTACCCGTTTCAAACCAGATCCATGACTTTCTGCATATTCCTCTTCACCTAAAAGGGATGAGATCTTTTTTGTGCGGAATAATGAATTTGCCATCAGCAGTCGTTTTCGTGGTTTTGTTTCTGGTTGCTTGTTGCTGGTTACATATTCCTATCTTTAGAACCCGTTTAATTTACTCATACCTCATACCTCATACCTCATACCTCATACCTCATACCTCATACCTCATACCTCATACCTCATACCTCATACCTCATACCTCATACCTCATACCTCATACCTCATACCTCAATAATCCCTCTGCACTAAAAATTTCGCCATCTCCTTCAATGGCTCCTTTCTTTTTGAAAGTACCGCCACATCTTCCAGGTGTACAAATGCTTCATCAAGATATTTATTTTTTAATTGCAGTGCCCACTCATTTACTTTACAATCATGAAACATCTGCAGAACCTTTTCAGTCTTATCACTGCTGTTTCCTGCCATTATTTTTTTGAGTTCTTTTTTCTGTGGATCACTTGCAATGGCGAATGCCTGGATAAGCAGAAAGGTTTTTTTGTTTGATTTTATATCACCACCAGGCTGTTTGCCCACTTTTTTTGGATCGCCGAATGCGTCCAGGTAATCGTCCTGGATCTGAAATGCAATTCCCAGTTTTTTTCCGAATTCGTATAAAAGATTTTGATTTCTTTGTGAAGCCCCTCCTAAAATAGAGCCGAGTTTCAAACAGGATGCAAGTAAAACAGAAGTTTTTAATCCGATCATGTGCAGGTATTCCTCCAGACTCACATCATCTTTCTTCTCAAAATCCATATCGAGCTGCTGGCCTTCACAAACTTCCCTTGCCGTTTTATTGAATAGACCAATAACAGAATGTATATAAGAAGAATTGATCTTATTCAAATAATCATAAGCCGCAACAAGCATCACATCGCCGGCGAGGAGTGCGGTACTTTCTCCAAATTTACCATGCACTGTTTCTTTCCCTCTCCGTAACGGAGCCTTGTCCATTATATCGTCATGTATCAGGGTAAAATTATGAAAAAGCTCAATGGCTGTAGCAACATGCCAGGCATCGGGATTTATCTCATCAAAGAGTTCATTTCCCATCAGGCAAAGAACCGGCCGAACTCTTTTACCCCCTAACTGAAGAAAATAATTATTGGGTTCGTACAAAGAAGAAGGCTCAGCAGGAAAATGTGATTTTTCAAAATGAAAAGCAAACTTTTCTGATAGCAGTTCGAATGATTGCATGAAATAAAATTAATTATAGTGAAAAGATAATAACTAAAAGATAAAAATGGTTCATGGATCAATATTATGTGCTAACTATTCTCTTTTATCTTTTTCTTTCCATCCTTTAAACCGCTCGCAACAACCCATTCGTAGTCGAGTTGTCGCTTTGTAAGATTGGCAGCAACAATTTTTATCCAAACCTTATCCCCCATTCTGAATTTTCTTCCTGACCGCTGACCCACCAAACAATAATCACTTTCTACTAAACGAAAATCATCGAAATCAAGAAGACTATTCAAGCTGACAAGGCCTTCGCATTTGTGCTCCACTGTTTCTACCCAAAAGCCAAATGCTGCGACGCCGCTGATGATGCCTTCAAATTCTTCTCCCAGGAAATTTTTCATATACTCAACCTGTTTGTATTTATTAGCTGCACGTTCAGCTTCCATAGCTGCCCTTTCCCGTTCACTGCAATGTTTGCATTTCTCCTGCATTTTTTTATCAACTTGAAGATTATGTCCGATCACCTGCTGCAACACGCGATGAACCATCACATCAGGATAACGTCGTATGGGCGATGTGAAATGACAATAATTTTCAAATCCCAGTCCATAGTGCCCGATATTCTCAGTATCATATTTTGCTTTTGCCATTGTTCGTATTCCCAACTGTTCCAATACATGTTGTTCCGGTTTACCATGAACATCAATCAGCATTTGGTTAAAAGAAGAAGCGATCGCATC
>JBIOGV010000071.1:0-13818 GCA_044448365.1 Chitinophagales bacterium | reverse complement strand
TGTTCCTGATGGGCATTTGGCTCGCATTCAATCATTGGATATTGTTATTAAGTGCCGGAAATTTTGAAGGTTACAGAACCTTTCTCAATAATTCAATGCCTGTACGGGGAAGCATTGCGCTATTAGTATTGGGTTGTGTTGCATTGATCAGTGTTGTTTGGTATAATTCGGAAGAACAGGCACAAACGGAACAGCGGAAAACCGGTGCAGAAAAATTAGCAAAAGATGCAGAGTTGTTTAAATTACGGCAACAACTGCAACCTCATTTTTTATTCAATAGCCTTAACAGTATTAATGCGTTGATCGGGATGAAACCCGATGAAGCAAGAAGAATGGTTCAGCAGCTTTCGGATTTCCTCCGGGGAACAATGCGAAAAGAAGAAAATCAACTGATCAGTTTTTCCGAAGAACTTGAGTATTTAAAATTGTACCTCGAAATCGAAAAAGTTCGTTTTGGTTATCGCCTGAAAACAGAAATGGATATTTCGGAAGAATCACTTTCATGGAAAATTCCCTCATTACTGCTTCAGCCATTGATGGAAAATGCCATTAAGTTCGGACTTTATGGAACTACGGGTGAAGTGACCATTGCTTTGCGCGCGGGAATAGCCGATAAATATCTGGTAATTGCAGTTATGAACCCATTCGATGCCGATATGCAGATGCCTGCAGGTACCGGCTTTGGGTTAAATTCAGTAAGAAGAAGATTGTATCTTTTATTTGCAAGAAATGATCTCGTGGAAATAAATAAGGAAAAGAATTTTTTCATTGTAATAATAAGAATACCCGCAAATGAGTAAAATAATCATCATAGATGATGAGCCATTGGCAAGAAGCATCATAAAAGAATACCTGCAAAAACATCCTGATCTGGAAACAGCGGAAGAATGCAATGATGGCTTCGAAGGAGTAAAAGCTATTCAGCAGCATCAGCCAGATCTTATTTTTTTGGATATACAGATGCCAAAGATCAATGGGTTTGAGATGCTGGAACTGTTAGATCAGCCTCCTGCAGTAATTTTTACAACCGCTTTTGACGAATATGCCATTAAAGCTTTTGAAGCACATGCGGTTGATTATTTATTAAAACCGTTCAACCAGGAAAGATTTGATAAGGCCATACAAAAATGGAAAGAGCAGCTTACAGGGGTCCAGAAAAATACAAATGAACTTTTAGAAACGGCCTCGCAATCGCCTGCACAAAGCCAGCGAATTGTTGTAAAAACAGGAAGCAAGATCAAGATCATCCCGGTTCAGGATGTTTATTACCTGGAAGCTGCGGATGATTATGTGAAGGTGCATATCCAGGAAGGAAGCTTTTTGAAAAATAAAACGATGAGTCATTTTGAGAAAACACTGGATGCACAGCAATTTGTCCGTTCCCATCGTTCATACATTGTGAATGTACAGCAGATCACAAGGATTGATCCGTATGAAAAAGATAATCACATTGCTATTCTCAAATCAGGCGCAAGAGTACCTGTAAGCCGCAATGGTTATATCAAATTGAGAATGGTGCTTGGATTGTGAGTGGTGAGTAGTGAGCTGTGAATTGTAGACCGTTCAATGACTATTGACCACTGACTATTGACAATTACGCTTCCTGCCCGGTCCACAACGCTCCGCCAATGCTATCTCTCGCTGCTCCCGTTACGGAGGAAAGAACATTCGATTCCTGTCTCCATCGCAATACACCCATAAAAGCCATGATCATGGCTTCTTTATATTGAATAAGATTTTCATCGGGTATTACCAATTCAATGTTTATTTTTTTCAATTCTTCATTCAAACGCTGAATAAGAAAACTGTTGAATACGCCGCCACCGGTTACAAGAATTCGTGAATGATGAGCCGTGAATTGTGAGTTGACAGCATTCTTAATTTGCTCGACAATGTGTTCGACATAGGTTCTTAATGCATCGTGGATTTCAATTCCGGCATTTTGAATCATTGGATAAACTGTATCAGTTCCAAAATCATTGGAAAGTGACTTTGGATAAGGTTGTTTATAATAACTCAGCGAATTTAATCTTTCAAGTAAATCAATTTGAACATGTCCGCTTGATGCTATCAGTCCTTTATCATCGTAGTCCTTTCCCATGTCATTAGCCAGCATATTTAAAACGCGATTGGCTGCACAAATATCAAAGGCCATGTAAGGGTTTGCATTAAAAGAAATATTTGCAATGCCGCCGATATTCAGAAACAGATCATACTTACCCAAAAGCAATTTTTCACCAATTGGTACAATGGGCGCACCTTGCCCGCCGAAGGCCACATCCAGTGCTCTCAGATCACAAACAACAGGCAAGGCTGTTTCTGCAGCTATGGCTGCTCCATCACCCAACTGGGCAGTCATTTTTTTTGATGGAATATGAAACGTAGTATGACCATGCGAACAAATAAGTGCTACACGGTAGTATAAATTATTTTGCTCAATGAATTTATTTACCTGCTGACCTATAAAATGACCGTATTCAGCATGCAATAATTGATAATCTTTTGCATTGAGCGCAACAGATGTTTTCAATTTTTCAACCCATTCTTTAGAATATGAATAACATTCCGCATGTATTATATCATAAGCCCACCTGCCTGCATTTTCCTGGAATTCAACAAAAGCAATATCAAGCCCATCGAGAGAGCTGCCGCTCATTACACCAATAACCCGGTAAATCATTTTGCATTTATGATTTTAGTCCCGATCTTTATCGGGATAGATTTGCCGCAGCAAATTACGAATTACGAATTACGATTTGAGACTTTTAAAAGGAGATGAATGATCGTAAATCGTAAATCTCAAATCGATGATCATGGTAATAAACCTTAGTGAGCAGCATAGCCTGATCACAAACTGGATTGCCGACTTACGTGATGTAGACGTGCAAAATGACCGGATGCGTTTTCGCCGCAACCTCGAACGTATTGGTGAAGTAATTGCTTATGAGATCAGCAAAAAACTGGTGTTTGAAGAAAAGCAAATTCAAACTCCGCTTGGTATTGCCGAATCAAAAATGATAAAAGATCAGCCGGTGCTGGCGACTATTCTTCGTGCGGGACTTCCTTTACACCAGGGGCTTCTTAATTTTTTTGATAAAGCCGATAATGCATTTATTTCGGCTTACCGCAAACATCGAAAAGATGGTTCGTTTGAAATAAGTCTCGATTATATTTCCTGCCCTGAAATTGAAGATCGCATTCTTATTATTTCTGATCCGATGCTGGCTACAGGGTCGTCATTGGTGAAGACAATACAGTTTTTAAAAGAAGAAGGAAAACCCAAGGAAATACACGTTGTTACCGCTATTGCCTGTACTGTTGGCATTGAATATGTGAAAAGAGAAGAGCCTTTTGTAACGATCTGGTGCGGTGATATTGATGATGAGCTTACCGCAAAGGGTTATATTGTTCCCGGTCTTGGTGATGCCGGCGATCTTGCCTTTGGTTTAAAGGTGCAGATGTAAGCTGTCACCGTCAAAGCAGATTTACCCCACAATTAACCGTTTAAATCTGGCTAAATTGCCCAGGGTCAAATAAAAGCAACTTTATAATATCATTTATCGATTTTATTTCAATACTTCTGGCAATTTTTGTATTTTTCATTCCCTTATTTTTTCTGTAATGAAAAAACTGATTTTAACCGTAACTATATGTGGTGGATTGTTATGTGAGGCTCACTCTCAGGATCCTAACTTTTCTCAATTTTTTGCATCACCTCTTACCTTAAATCCTGCACTCACCGGAAAATTTGACGGGGTTTATCGTATAGCCGGTAATTATCGCAACCAGTGGCCTACTATCAATAATGCTTTTACAACTTATACCGCATCTTTTGATGCGGGCATTTTGAAAGACCGGATTCCTGATTATGACCAATTTGGTATTGGTGTTTTAGGCTTTGCAGACCAGGCGGGCAATGGGTCTATAAAAACAAATGCCGCGGCCCTTTCTGTTGCTTACCATAAGGCTATTGATGAAGATGGCTATCACCAGATTGGCGTAGGTTTCCAGGGTGCCTATCTGAATAAACGTTTGGATGTTAACAGCCTTAAATTCGAAGATCAGTTGCGAACTGATGGCTTTACAGGCCTTACCCAGGAAAACTTTGGCGGCTATAATTTCAATGTTTCCTATTTTGATCTTAATGCAGGGATTTTATATAATGGCAGCACCAACGGCTATAATAATTTTTATGGGGGTGTTTCCATGTATCACATAAATCATCATCGGGAAGTTTTTAGCGACACCGGCAACTATTATCTTTCTGCCCGAACCACTATACAGGCAGGCGGTAAAATTCCTGTCGGCCAGTATAATTATTTACATTTTAGCGCCATCCACAGTATGCAGGCGAAAGCTCACAATACAGAAATAGGGGGAGCCTATGCTATCAATTTAAATGCTGATGATGAAAATCCAACAACTGTTTATTTCGGAAGCTGGTTCCGGTTTGGCGACGCAGTGATCCCGTATGTTGGATTGGAATTTGGAAATTTCCAGTTTGGTGCCACGTACGATATTAATGTCAGCAGCCTTAAAGTCGGTTCTGATTTGAGGGGAGGAGCAGAGATCTCACTGATCTATATCAAGAAGCCCACTGATCCCAATGCAAAAAAACTGAATTGTCCTAAATTTTAATCCTGGTGCCTGTCGGGACAAAATTTTATCTACAAAAAAAGGTGCAGATAGTTCTGTACCTTTTTACTTTTAATTAATGAAAAGGATCTTCACCAATTTAACTTTTTGGGTGCTGATAGCTATTGTTGCTGCTGTATTGATCGGTCAGTTTGCTCCTTCGTTTGCCTTGCGGCCCATATTAAATGCTTCTGTCAAAACAAAAATTCTTGGCCAGGAAATAAATATTGGTTCAACCATCAGTGAATTTCTTGCGGGAATATTTATCAGTGCAGTAAAGCTTCTTATCAACCCGATCATATTTCTAACGATCAGTCTTGGTATCATCAGCATGGGTGATCTGAAAAAAGTAGGCAGGGTAGGCGCAAAATCGCTCCTGTATTTTGAGATCGTTACAACTTTCGCATTGGTCATCGGGGTTGCAATAGCTTTAATACTTAAACCGGGTCATGGTATAGCAACCCATAATATTAAAGGAGATATTTCAAAATATACACAGACTGAATTCAGTTGGTTAAAATTTTTACAGGACAATTCAACACTGCAGGTGCTTATTGCTGCATTGATTTTCGGGATCGTATTAAATGGAACAAGACATCATGAAAAAATTGCCGGTTTTCTCAGGCTTCTTGCAAAATATGTTTTCAAAATTCTGCATGTGATCATGATTTTCGCACCGATCGGTGCTTTTGGAGGGATGGCTTACACGATCAGCAAATATGGTATCGCTACATTGATACCATTGGCAAAACTGATGGCTACTGTGTATATAACGATGATCATTTTTATATTCGGAGTGCTTTGGTTGATATTAAAACGATACAAGGTCAGTGTTTTTAAATATCTCAATTATATCCGGGAAGAATTGCTGGTGGTATTAGGCACGTCTTCATCAGAAGCTGCACTTCCTTCTTTAATGGAAAAACTGGAACGAATGGGTTGCTCAAAATCAGTGGTCGGGCTGGTAGTACCTGCCGGTTATTCATTCAATCTCGATGGCACTACGATTTATTTATCCATGTGCATGCTATTTTTAGCACAGGCCTTTAATGTAAATCTCAGCGCTATACAGATTTTCAGCATCATTGGCATTTTGATGGTGACCTCAAAAGGCGCAGCAGGAGTGACCGGGAGCGGGTTTGTCGTTCTCGCTTCCACTCTTACTGCAATTAAAGTGATTCCAATTGAAGGCCTGGCCTTATTGTTGGGTGTTGACAGGTTTATGTCTGAAGCAAGAGCACTTACAAATTTTATAGGTAATGGAGTGGCAACGATCTGGATCGCTAATAATGAAAAAGAATTCGATCACGAGAAGATGGAGTATGCGTTTGGAAGTGCATCTAAAGTAAAAATTCAAAAGTAAAAATTCAAAAATCTTCTGTTCATGTCCTTTTTTAATTTTGACTTTTGCCTTTAGAATTTATTTCTGCTTTCCACTTACAAATGGGTTTCCTTTTACATAAAAACGATACGGTAAAAAAGCATCATTGCCCGCATAATCAACCCCGATCCTGGGTGAAGCAACGATCTCCTTTTTACTATATTTCCTGCCATCATCAGCAATAAAAATTTTATCGCTTAACAGAGAGAAACCTGAATGTTTAGTAAGGATCCCAAGAGCCTTTGACACATTCCCCGGCCCGCGGGTCAGCGAATGATCTGATTTTTTCTTGTGGGTGCGGTGCAGCATTTCCTCAATTCCTTCAATGGGATCAAGTGCGCGGATCAGGATAGCATGAGGAATGTCTGTGGAATTGGTAACCACATTAAACAAATGATGAATTCCGTAGCAGAGATAGACATAGGCATATCCACCTTCGCCATACATAATCGCATTTCTTTTGGTTCTCCTTCCACCCGAGGCATGTGAGGCTTTATCAATGATCCCCGCATACGCCTCACATTCTACAATACGGCCTGATGTAATAACGCCTTTCCGGTTTGTGACAAGAATTTTCCCCAATAATTCTTTTGCGATCTGTACTACATCTTTTCGCCGGTAAAATTCCATCCCTAATTTCACCATAATCCTTTTAAATCTTTTTAATCGTGGTTCTTTTTATATTTACTCAAATTTATGTCTTGCTTAAGGAAATTGTAATAGCTATCCAATCCTATTTCGAAGCCCACCGTTTTATCGTTACACACAAGCTTTGGAAATGGATCATTATTCCCGGTATCATCTATGCCATTCTTTTTGGGATCAGCATGTATTTCTTTGGCAGATCAGCCACGGCTGTTATAGATTACCTTACTACAACTACCGGCCTTGGCGATTGGATTCAAAAATTTCAAAATAGCTGGCTGGGCTTTTTCTTCACCTTCGCAGGCATACTTCTCTGGCTGATACTGATGCTTTTTTATTTTTCATTGTTTAAATACATCTGGCTGATCGTTGGCTCACCTGTCTTTGCGTATCTCAGCGAAAAAACGGAATCGATCATCGAAGGGAAGGATTTTCCATTCAATTTTAAACAATTGATAAAGGATTGCTGGAGGGGAACAAAGCTGGCATTGAGAAACATTCTTTGGCAAACAATTTATGTGATCGGGCTTGCCTTATTGACCCTCGTTCCTATTTTCGGATGGATCACCCCGCTCATAGCATTATTTGTAGAATGTTTTTATTACGGTTTTTCCATGATCGATTATAGTTGCGAGCGGCATAAACTTCCTGCCTCTAAAAGCATTCAATATATCAGTCATCACCGGGGACTTGCCATTGGAAATGGTTTGGTGTTTTATGCTTTGCATGCCATTTTATTTGTAGGGTGGGTTTTTGCCCCGGCTTATGCTGTTATTGCCGCAACATTGAGTTTATACAAAGTGAACCCGGAATAAAAAAGTTTCACAAGTTCCATGAGTTCAAGAGTTAAAAAAGGTACCGTCTGGAACTTGTGAAACCTATTGAACTTTTGAAACAAAAAAATAATGAAGAGTATCATTTATCTCATTCCCTCCTTGCTGGATGATGAAGCCGTTGAAACTATCCCACTTTATATAATCGATGCATTAAAAAACAGCAAGGTTTTTTTTGTGGAGAATGATCGAACGGCCCGGCGGTATCTGAAAAAGATTTTCAGGGCCTGCCTGCCGGGACAGGAAATAGTGATTGACAATTATGAATGGTTTGTGATTGACAGGGCAGATGATGAAATACGATCTGCCTTCAAACAAAAAATAAAAGAAGGAAAGAACATTGGAATTCTCAGTGAGGCAGGCTGCCCAGGCGTTGCTGATCCCGGGCAGGAATTAATTTCCATTGCGCAGGAAATGAATATCGAAATAAAACCTCTTGTAGGACCCAACTCTATTCTGCTTGCATTAATGGCCAGCGGCATGAATGGCCAGCAATTCCAGTTTGTGGGCTACCTGCCCATCAATGAACAGGAAAGAGTAAAAACCATCAAAGAACTGGAAGCAGAATCTCGGAAGAAAAATTGCACACAAATCTTTATTGAAACTCCTTACCGCAACAACCAGCTTATTGGATCTATTTTAAAAACATGTAAGCCCGCTACAAAATTTTGCATAGCTGTTGACCTTACGAGTAAGAATGAATGGATTAAAACAAAGACAATTGCTGAATGGAAGAAGGATAAGCTTGACTTTCACAAACGACCGGCGATATTTTTATTGTTGGTTCAATAGAATCTACAAAATTTATTTAACTCTCTATTACCAAATTCACTTAGTATGCATCGGGTTAAAATCAATCTTCAACATCTCAATGTTTAGCATTATTCATAGTTGATTTGGAAGAACAAAAAGTTTGAAATTGCAATACAGTACCGTCCCTTCTCCATTTGGAGAAGGGAAAGAGGGATGAGGTCTTCTGTTGCATAGCGAACTAAGCGTACAAGAGTGCGACGCAAGAAAAGCTTAATAGTAGTACTAAAGACGGGTACATAAGGATTAACTACCTTATCTGCGCCTGTACTTATTAACAAAAAAACTTGATAATAACTTTATTTATTTTATACATTTGTGCACTCTTATTACCAGGGTAAAGACGTGAACAATATTTTGACACATACAAAACAGTTTGCCTTTCATGCACCGATCACAACCGGTGTCTATTCGGTATGCTTTGACATCTTTCGCTATTTGGTACGACCTGGGTTCTGATAGGACGAGCCAATAACCAGGGCCCCTATCAGTGAAAATCCCCAGGATTTCTTTAACATGGATTGGTTATCCGCATGACATATCAATCTTTATTACATTGGACAATCAAAATATAATTATCAGGGTTGCAACACCCGATGACAAGGTGTACGCAAAAACGATTACGGATGAAATGGAATCATCCGCAAAGGCAAGGGGCACCGGCATTGCCCGCCGCTCTCCTGAATACATCGCTGAAAAAATGGAACAGGGTAAAGCGGTTATTGCTCTCACGGCCGATGGTGCATGGGTTGGTTTTTGCTATATCGAAACCTGGAGTCATGGAGAGTATGTTGCCAATTCCGGTTTGATCGTAACCCCTGATTACAGAAAAAGCGGTGTTGCAAAAGCCATCAAGCAAAGAATTTTCAATCTTTCGAGGGAAAAATATCCCGATTCAAAAATTTTTGGATTGACTACAGGTCTTGCCGTGATGAAAATAAATTCTGAGCTGGGCTATGAACCTGTTACTTATTCTGAGCTTACCCAGGATGAAGCTTTTTGGGAAGGATGCAAAAGCTGTGTGAACTACGAAACCTTAATGAGTAAGGACAGGCAAAATTGTTTTTGTACCGCCATGCTGTATGATCCGAAAGATCACTATAAGCCGGAAGAAACAAAGGAATTTTTCGAAAACAATAAAACAGGGCTGGAAAGACTGTTGCGCTTTAAGCAGTGGAAATTGTTTAAGAAGAAAGCAGGCAATGACAATCCGGGTAATGGTAATTCAAAAGTTAAATCGATCCTGTTTCATTTATTTAATTTTTAATTATGTTGCCGGCAACAGTAATTCTATTGAACACCTGTTGCCTGCCTGCCGGTAGGCAGGCGTCAGCACTCTTCAACGCTAACAATTCTAATCAACAATAAAAAATGGCTAGCAAAAGGATTGTACTGGGTTTTAGCGGCGGGCTTGATACTTCGTTTTGCGTAAAATATTTAAGCGAAGAACAAGGCTATGAAGTGCATAGTATCATTGTAAACACCGGCGGGTTTGGCGTAAATGAATTAAAAGATATAGAAGCACATGCTATCAAACTTGGAGTAAAAACGCACACAGCCATTGATGCTGTAAAAACTTATTACGACAGCATCATTAGATATCTTGTATTTGGAAATGTTTTAAAGAATAATACGTATCCTCTTAGTGTTAGCGCCGAGCGCTTAAGCCAGGCATTGCATATTGCAGAGCATGCAAAAAAACTTTCAGCTGATGCAGTGGCTCATGGAAGCACTGGCGCAGGTAATGACCAGGTACGATTTGATATGATCTTCCATATTATGATCCCGGGCGTGGAAATTATTACTCCGATCCGTGATCTGAAATTAAGTCGTGAACAGGAAATAGAATATTTGAAGAGCAAAGGAGTTGAAATGAATTTTGCAAAGGCGGTTTACTCGATCAATAAAGGTCTTTGGGGAACCAGTGTAGGAGGCAGAGAAACACTTTCGTCTCTTGGCATGTTACCCGAAGAAGCATGGCCGACCCAAGTCAGTGAGTCAGGAAGTCAGCAAATCAAATTGGGTTTTGAAAAAGGTGAATTGAAAACCGTTGATGATAAAACATTTTCTCATCCTTCGGAAGCTATTCAATATTTACAGACCATTGCCGGACCTTACGGCATCGGGAGAGACATTCATGTTGGCGATACGATCATTGGGATAAAAGGCCGCGTTGGTTTTGAAGCTGCTGCACCCATGGTTATCTTAAAGGCACATCATGCTTTGGAAAAACATGTGCTTACCAAATGGCAATTGAACTGGAAAGATCAGCTGGCACAATTTTATGGCAATTGGTTGCATGAAGGCCAGGTTCTCGATCCGGTGATGAGAGATATTGAGGCTTTCCTGGAAAATTCACAACAATCTGTAACCGGCAATGTATTTGTTCAGTTAATGTCTTATCGTTTTCAAATTATCGGTATTGAATCAAAATATGACCTGATGAGCAGTAAGTTTGGTAAGTATGGTGAAATGAATACGGGATGGAGTGGGGAAGACGTAAGAGGATTTTCAAAAATATTTGGAAACCAAACTGCGATCTGGCATGCCATACAAAAAGAAAATTCCAAATCCAAAATTCCAGGTTCCAAATAATGAGTAACATTTCAAATAAGAAAAAAATTTCAAAAGCCCCTGTTGGTGAAAGGAGCATCAGAGCAGGCATCATTGGCAGCGCCGGATATACAGGTGGAGAATTAATAAGAGTATTGTTAAATCATCCTCGTGTTGATATTGCATTTGCAAATAGTAAAAGCAATGCCGGCAAGCCTGTTCATTCGATTCATAGTGATTTGATAGGTGAAACTGAATTAAAATTCACTGATGATATAAACTCTTCTTTGGAAAACGGGCACGTCGATGTTCTATTTCTTTGTGTTGGACATAATGAGGCAAAAAAGTTTTTAAAAGAAAATAAAATTGATCATAAGATAAAGATCATTGATCTCTCCCAGGATTTTCGTCTGGCTCCCGGCTCAAAGCTCGGAACCCGACGCTTCATATATGGACTTCCGGAACTGAACAGGGGAAAAATCAAATTAGCAAATAATGTAGCGAACCCCGGTTGTTTTGCCACAGCTATCCAGTTAGGATTGTTACCACTTGCAAAGGCCGGTTTACTGGGGGATGTGTACACAACAGGCATTACCGGATCAACCGGGGCAGGGCAGGGGTTAACTTCTACTTCTCATTTTAGCTGGCGGGCCAATAATATCCAGGCATACAAAACATTTACGCATCAGCACCTCAACGAGATTCATGAATCATTGCACCAACTGCAGAAGAGTTTTCCAAACAATCCTTTCGGTCACGGTGGCATCAGCTTTATTCCCTGGCGGGGTGACTTTACCCGTGGAATTTTTACAAGCTCCCAGGTTACCTGTACCTGGAAGATCGAAAAACTAATCCAATTGTATGAAGATTTTTATGCTGATCACCCGTTTACATTTTTAAGCCAGGAAGTTATTTTTTTAAAACAGGTTGTCAATACAAATAAATGTGTGTTACAATTGGAAAAAGTCGGAACAAAACTTGTTATTCATTCGGCTATTGATAATTTATTGAAAGGAGCCAGCGGGCAAGCCGTTCAAAATATGAACCTGATGTTTGGAATGGATGAATGCGCAGGTTTAAACTTAAAGGCTATTGCTTTTTAAGTTGGTAAAATAAAAGCTATTAAAAAATTTACAAAGTAAAACTTATGAACTTATTCGATGTGTACCCGATCAATGATGTAACAGTAGTAAAGGCCAAAGGCTCCTATGTATGGGATGATAAAGGAGAACAATATCTTGACCTGTATGGAGGACATGCAGTGATAAGTATTGGTCACACTCATCCTCATTGGGTGCAAAGAATTAAAGACCAACTGGAAAAAATTGCTTTTTATTCTAACTCCGTAAGAATTCCTTTGCAACAACAGTTGGCAGAAAAGCTTGGGAAAACATCCGGCAAAGAGAGTTATCAGCTTTTTTTATGCAATTCGGGGGCCGAGTCCAATGAAAATGCACTGAAACTTGCATCCTTTCACAATGGAAGAAAAAAAATAATTGCTTTCAGTAAATCATTTCACGGCAGAACTTCGCTGGCGGTAGCTGCTACAGACAATAAAAATTATGTTGCACCAGTAAATGAAACTGACAATATCATTTTCCTTCCTTTCAACGATCAGGAGGCATTGGAGGATTGTTTTAAAAAAAATGCAAAGGAAATCTCTTCGGTAATTGTTGAAGGAATACAGGGCGTTGGTGGAATTAATGTAGCAGAAGAAGATTTTTTAAGAAAGATCAGGGCATTGTGTGATCAATATGGTGCTGTGTATATTGCTGATGGAGTTCAGTGTGGTTATGGAAGAAGCGGTAAATTTTTCAGTCATGATTTTGCCGGGGTAAATGCTGATATCTATACAATGGCAAAAGGAATGGGAAATGGTTTCCCGGTGGCCGGAATTATCATCGCACCGCACATTAAGCCCAAACATTTTCAGTTGGGCACTACATTCGGTGGCAATCATTTGGCCTGTGCAGCGGCCCTGGCGGTCCTGGAAGTAATTGAAGAAGAAAAACTGATGGGTAATGCAGTAATGGTGGGTAAATATTTAAAAGACGAGTTGGAAAGCATTCCAGAATTAAGAAGAGTAAGAGGGCGCGGATTGATAATCGGTTTTGATGTTCCGGATGATTTAAAAGATCTGAGAAAAAATTTATTGTGGAACCAGAAAATATTTACCGGCGAATCAAAACCCAACGTGATCCGTTTGTTACCCTCGCTGGCGTTAAAGAGAAGGGACGCAGAAGATTTTATTGAAGCATTAAAAGAAGAAATTTCAGTACTTACATCAGAAAAAGTGAAAGTATAAGTAATTATTGTCAATGAAAATCCGGGGTATAAAGATAATTGTGATCATTCTTCTCCTGATAATAATTCCGGGAATGAGCCTTATTCTGACCAATACCGGCATACATTTCAACCACTTCACGGCTTCTGAAATCGCTGTGAATCTGGCAATATATTATTCGATACTGACTGCAGCTGTTCTCGTCTTCTATATTCTTAAAAAAATCATAGCTTTCTTAAACCAGAACGAATGAATCATTTTATTTCAGTTAATGATGTTGCTGACATAAACTTCCTGGTACAAAAAGCACTGGCCTGTAAAGCCGATCCTTTTAAGGACAAAATACTTGGCGCTGACAAACGCCTTGGTTGCCTGTTTCTGAATCCCAGCATGCGTACCAGGTTGAGCACACAAATTGCCGCGCAGAACCTGGGTATGGAAGTAATTGTTTTTAATGTCGGCAGCGAAGGTTGGGCTTTGGAATTTGAAGAAGAAGCGATCATGAGTGGCAGCACTGTCGAACATGTAAAAGATGCTGCACCCATCATGGGCAAATATTTTGACATTCTTGCCATCCGGACTTTTCCTTCTCTAAAAAACCGGGAAGACGACTACAGCGAACTATTCATCAGGCAATTTGTGAAATACGCCGGAATCCCGGTTGTTAGTTTGGAGAG
>JBIOGV010000070.1:0-14205 GCA_044448365.1 Chitinophagales bacterium | reverse complement strand
TTCTGCTATGTCACCGATCCTCTCCAGGTTTGAATTAATTTTTAAAATAGCCAGCACAAAACGAAGGTCAACGGCTACGGGAGTTAATAAGGCAAAAATATTTTCACAATCGCGGTCAATCTTTAATTCCAAACCATTCACCCTTCGTTCCAATGACACCACTTCGCGGGCAAGGTCTTTATCAAAATTCAGCAATGCTGACATGGATTTAACCAATTGCGAATGAACCAGGTTCCACATGTTAATTGCTTCTTTCTTTAAATGTTGTAGTTCAACTTCTATTTGTATCATATCGTATGATATTAGATCGGTTTAGCAGATTAATCACATTAACTGAATCTGCCTGTAATATAATTCTGAGTGCGGGTATCCTTAGGATTTGTAAACATTCGTTTTGTGTCATCATATTCCACAAGCTCACCTATATAAAAAAAAGCAGTGCGATCACTGACACGGGCTGCTTGTTGCATATTATGTGTGACAATAATCAGGGTCAGGGTCTTTTTCAACTCATGCAGCAATTCTTCAATGCTTGAGGTTGAGATCGGGTCCAAGGCGGAAGTAGGTTCATCAAGCAATAGTATTTCCGGCTCCATTGCTATCGCACGGGCAATACATAAACGTTGTTGTTGCCCTCCCGAAAGAAATGTTCCTTTTTTGTGTAATGAATCTTTTACCTCGTTCCACAAAGCTGCTTTCGCAAGAGACTCCTCAACAATTTTATCCTTCTCAGCTTTTTTAAGTTTGAAACCGTTCAATTTGTATCCTGAAATTACATTATCATAAATACTAAGATTTGGAAAAGGATTGGGGCGCTGAAAAACCATCCCGATTTTTAAACGCGTAAAAATAGGGTGCATTTCATACACATCTTTATCATGCAACATCATTTTTCCATCAGAGGTGGCGCCGGGTGTTAATTCATGCAGCCTGTTGATACAACGTAAATAAGTTGTTTTACCGCATCCTGAAGGGCCCATCACAGCAACAATATTATTTTTGGGAATCTCAATATTTACATTCTTCACGGCATGATTAGTGCCGAAATAAGCATTGAAGTTCTTGCTGGTTAAAATTGGACGTTCCATCTTTTTGTCAACAACTTTGTTAAAATGTTTAATAATAATACGGTAATCAATAAAATCAACGCTGCTCCCCAGGCCAGGTCATGCCAATCATCATAAGGACTTGTTGCATAATTGAAAATCAACAAAGGAAGGCTGTGCATCGGCTTCAATATACTTGTGCTCAGAAAAGGATTCCCAAATGCAGTAAAAAGTAATGGCGCAGTTTCACCCGCTATTCTTGCTACAGAAAGTATTACACCGGAAAGAATACCACTTACACCGCAGGGTACAATAATCCGCATGATGACTTTATGATAAGGCAATCCTAAAGCGAAACCTGCTTCTTTCAGGGATGAAGGAATTAGTTTTAATGTTTCTTCGGTAGATCGTATGATAATAGGCAGCATCATAATAGCTAAAGCAATACTCCCGGAAAAAGCAGAGAAACCGAGTGGTTTCGCAATCCAGAAATAAATGACAATGCCGATCACTATGGAAGGAACACCCTGTAAAACGTCCACAGCTAACCGGCTCCAATAAGACAAGCGGCTGTCTTTATTTTCGCTTAAATAAATTCCGCACATAATTCCAAAAGGTATGGCTATGATTGATGCGACAAGAACAATAATGATACTTCCAACAAGTGCATTTACAATACCGCCGCCTATTTCGCCAACCGGTTTTGGTATATGGGTAAGAAAGGTCCAGTTGATCTTTGTAATGCCCTCCTTAAAAATGTAATAAATGATAAATAATAACGGCAATGTAATGGCGAATGCAAATACAATAATAAGAACCTGTGCTGTTTTACTTTTAACTATTCTGAATTTTATTTTTGCTGCTGCATTCATAACCTACTCATTGGTGAATCGTTTAATAATGCGTTTACCGATCATATTGATCACTACAGTAACAACAAATAATACAAGGCCAAGTTCCACTAATGCGCTCCAGTAAAGGGTATGGTCTGCCTCGTTAAATTCATTGGCTATCACACTGGCCATAGTATTACCAGGCGCAAAAATGCTGGTAGGGATCATGCTTGTATTACCAATTACCATGGTAACAGCCATTGTTTCACCCAGTGCCCTTCCAAGTGACAATAAAACACCTGCAAATAACCCTGATTTTGTATAAGGTAAGATCACACTGCGGATCACTTCCCACCTCGTGGCACCCAATGAATAAGCTCCTTCTTTTAACGGTGAAGGCACCAAACGTATCATTTCTCTTCCCAAAGAAGCTGCATAAGGAATGATCATGATTGTAAGGACAAGAGAGGCTGTAAAAATCCCAATTCCATACGGAAGCACACCAATTTTCATCTCAAGATTCCGGACTATCGGAACCAAAACAACCAGGCCCCAAAAGCCATAAATGACCGAAGGCACCGCTGCTATCAGGTCTACGGCATTTTTCAAAAAATTGGAAAACCATCCTTTGGTATTATATTCTCCCAAATAAAATGCAATTGCAAACGAAAATGGTATGGAAATAATCAATGCAAGAAATGAAGTAAGCAGGGTTCCCAATAAAAAAGAATAGGAACCATATACATTATTAACCGGGTCCCATGTTCTGCCCCATAGATATTTTATTCCCAGCGATTTCATGGATGGGATTGATTTAATGATCAATGTAAGCATGATGCCAAATACTACAACCACTATAATAAGAGCTATAATAAACAAGGTTCGCCTGAAGACATACTCCATTCGAATCTGGCCATCTGAGCCTTTGATCTTTTTTACCGGTATCGCTTCCATTTTCCCTTGCATTGCTTCCATATTAAAACAATAAATTACCCGCAGTTATGCGTTGCGGGTAATTTATTAAATATTTTCAGTCATCCATTGACTTTTATTTCAAAATTGGCTTTCCATCGTATGTGGCAGATTTAAGAATCTTCTCCGCCAGTTTCAATGCTTCCTTGGATAAAGGAGCATAATCCAATGGCATTGCATATTGCTGCCCATCATGAATGTTCCACCACAAAAGATTCAATAATTTTTTTGCTCTGTCCAAAGAACGGCCGCTATAGTTTTGTTCTTTATAAATGATTTGCCAGGTAAGGCCACTGATAGAGTAACCATCAGGTGCATCAGTATCTGTTAAGAATATTTTGGCATCATCAGGCAATTGAATTTTTCCGGCTGCAGTTACAGATTCTATTGACGGTGTAATAATATTCCCTTTTTTATTTACCACTTTCGCATAATCCATTTTATTCTGCAAAGCATAAATCAATTCAACATATCCAACACCGCCGGGCGTTTGTTTTACCAAACCGGAAACGCCTTCGTTACCTTTCCCACCTAAACCTGTTGGCCAGTTTACTGCTCCCCCGGCACCAACTTTAGTCTTCCACTCCGGACTAACTTTGGATAAATAGTTAGTGAAAATAGCCGTCGTTCCACTTCCGTCAGAACGGTGAGCGACTAATATGGGGAAAGCAGGTATACTGACCCCTTTATTTTTTGAAGTAATTCTTGGATCATTCCATTTGGTTATTTTGCCTAAGAAAATATCGGCAATTACATCAGGTGTCAGAACGATACCATTATTATTACCGGGCAAATTATAGGTAATAACAACAGCTCCTGATACAATAGGTACATGAAGAACGGGGGCGCCTATTTTTTGAGTTTGCTCATCATTCATTGGACCATCAGAAGCGCCAAAATCCACTGTTTTATTTGTCAATTGTAAAATGCCTCCGCCTGAACCAATGGATTGGTAATTTACCTGGATACCGGTTTTAGCATTATATTCAGAAAACATCTTTGAGTACAAAGGATAAGGGAAAGTGGCACCGGCGCCTAACAAAGTTTTATCATCCTGTGCAGAAACTTTGAATTGAATACCTGCTGTCGCGGATATAAACAATGCCGTTGCGGTAATATACTGTTTAGCGTTCAAAAATTGTTTCATAATACTTTTATTTACTGGGGTTAAAATTTAAAAAATTATTTACCGAATACATAGTAGAACGTGATCCTCCAGACCAGGTCGTGATCTGCATTAGCAGTGGATAATTGAGTTGCATAATGATTATACCATATATTAGGCATAAAATGAACACCCTTAACCGGCATATAGTCCAGGCCCAGGGTCATAAATGTTTGTTTATAAGTTTGATCGCCTGTAGCAGTAGTGCCAAGGCTGTATGAATTGTCATTGTAATTACCGGTATTAGCAGTGTATTTACTATAAACATTATTATCCACTTTATTATTCGGGTTATACATATCAACTCTTGCAAAAAATCTGAGTTTCGATTTTACGATATCTCCATGTATGTACATGGAAAGACCTTTTGCAGCAGTAGTTAAAGTGTCAACACCACCAGCAATTTTCGTAGCGAAATTGTCATTTTTAAGATTGTTCACGAAAGCCTCAAGTCCAATCGTAAAGCCATTGCCCGGATCGATACCCTTTACAGTAGCTGCACTGTTATAGGCAATGTATCCCTTCCACATCTGGCGGGAATGTTGCCATTTAGAAGTAAAGTTTAATCTTTCATAATCCGCATACACATCAAACACCAATTTTTTATTTGCAAAATAGGCATACACATCTCCATAGAACCATTTAAAATTATCGCCTTCAGGTTTTGCGCTGCTGCCATTCGCCACCATTAAATTGTAACCAAAGTTTTTTGTAGCCGGGTCAAAAGTTCCCTGCAAAGCAGCACCCATGTCATACGAAGGTGTGCGGCGTATATCAGCGATGGTTCTTTCGATAGACCTGTAATTCCACATTCTTTCTGATAGTAAAGGAAATGCGGGTGTAGCCATCTGTCCTACAACAAGGTCGGTTCCCTTCCAGATATTTTTCCAGCGGATATTCATCAGCTTAATATAAAAGGTCAGTTTATTATTCAGCAATTCATCCCCGCTTGCGGCGGCAGATGAAGGAGGGTTGCCTGCAGGAAAATTGTCTTCCGCTGCCAATAAAAGTTCTGCCGCAAATTTTTTACTTATGTTATAATCATACCCTAAATAGATACGGCGGAATTGAAATGTAGTTCGGTTTTTAGGAATCCCGGTATACTGGTTACTGCCACCGCGATTCAACGAGTCTTTGTGGGTTTTGTATGCAAGATCACCAAATGCATACCCCCAGATCCTTCCTGAATTTGGATTGCCGGCCTTAAATGCCGAGTCATTATTCCAGAGATATTGAGCATTTGCTACGCTAGAAAAGCCAAGAAAAAAAATGATTAAAGCCGAATAGAAAGCAGATGTAGTGCGGTTTTTAATATCCATATAATTTTGATTGAATGAGGCACAAAAAAATAACTGTGCTATTATTGCAATGTTAACTGAATATTACCATAATGTTAATTGCTGGCTTGAATCAGATCATAATAGCGAGATAAAAGGCCTAAACCTGAGCCTCAATTATGAAGACATGCAAATGATAATGATATAATAAACAAATAATAGTACTGTTTTCAAATTATTATTTTCAAAAAAAATTGAATTGATGAAAAAATCAAAAAATTATTGTGTAATTCCAAAAGACCATCATTACACAAAAGATCCCTTTCTCATTAAATTATAAAATATAGTCATTCACTTTTTCGTGGCGGGATTCGTATCTATCTATCGCATTTTTAATTTCATGGTTTATTTCGGTAATTCCGAATTCAGGAGAATAGACTTCTGCCTCTTCTGAATAATTCTTATCATACCACTTACCGTCAAGGGTCTTGTACATCTTCATCTTCATTTGTTCTGCTTTAGCGGCGTGATCAAAAAAAACAAAATATTCAACCAGGGGCAGTCTTTCAACCGAGACTGAAAACAATCCTTCCCTTAGAATACTTAAATAAAATGGTGCTTTCTTAACATATCCTGTTTTATGCAAATCTGGTACTTCAACCTTAAATGTTTCGTCCATAAAAAAAATTTAAGCCAAAAAGCTATCGTAAAAATCTGACTATTTAGGAAACCCAATATTAACTTAATGTTACCTTTTATCCTATTGTTAACCAGTTAATAATTAATCACTTAGATCGCAAAAAAAAATTGTGACTGAGCACCGGATATGAGTCGTTTTAAACGCTTCTTCACCGAGTTTGTATGCTATTCACCATGGTTTTGTTTGAGCAGGTGATCGATTCTGTAAAATTTGAATTTACCTGTTTCAATTATAATTCGATAACTAATCTTAAGCCGGTAACTTAGCATTGAAAAACATTCTTTATGCCACGAAATTCTTTTATGAAAATTTTTTTGCCTAAGAACAGGGTGTTTTATGATCTGTTTGAAAAAGTGGCGGATAATGCAGCTATAATGGGAACAAAGCTGAAACATGTAATTGATGAACCTGATTTCGATAAAAGAGCCGTATTAATTACTCAAATGGAGGATATTGAACACGATAGTGATGATCTGACACACAGAATTTTTACAGAACTCAGCCGCAACTTTATTACACCTTTTGATCGTGAGGATATTCACTACCTGGCTTCCGCTTTGGACGATATTGCAGATACAATTTATGCTTCAGCAAAAAAAATAAATTTTTACCGGGTAAATCCAAATGACAGCGGTTTACAAAAGCTTGCCGATATGATAGAAGAAAGCACAAAACAGGTAAGAAATGCCGTAGGTGAATTAAGAGACATGAGAAACATGCGGAAAATGACCGAAGCACTGGTTAAAATAAACAGTATAGAAAACCAGGCTGATGATGTTTTTGATATGAGCATTGAAAGACTTTTTGCCATGGAGCCGGATGCAAAAGAAGTGATCAAAAAAAGAGAGATCTACCAGGTAATGGAGATCGTTACGGATAAATGCGAAGATGCGAGTAACGTGATCGAATCAATAATTATTAAGTACGCTTAGGCTTATTGAAAATTTACCTGCATGACTGTAATGTTGATCGTTATTATTGCCTTCGGACTAATCTTTGACTTTATTAATGGCTTTCATGATTCAGCAAACTCCATTGCTACAATCGTTTCCACCAAAGTCTTAACTCCTTTCCAGGCTGTTTTATGGGCAGGACTTTTCAACTTCGTTGCTTACTTCATATTCCGGGATCATAAAGTTGCCAACACAGTGGCCAGTATTGTTCACCAGCAATTTGTTGATCTGCATATAGTAATTGCCGGACTGATCGCTGCAATTTGCTGGAATTTGCTTACCTGGTGGTTCGGTATTCCATCAAGCTCTTCTCATACTTTAATTGGTGGATTTATTGGAGCGGCTATTGCTAAAGCGGGAAGTTTTAATGTAATCGTTTATAAAAATCTTATTAAAACTGTTGCTTTTATTTTTCTTTCACCGCTTTTCGGAATGATCCTGGCTTTTTTAATAACCCTGATTGTTGTATGGGTCAGTCGGAAATCTCATCCATTCAAGGCCGATAGGTGGTTCAAGCGTTTGCAATTACTAACTTCAGCAGTTTTTAGCATCGGGCATGGAGGCAATGATGCGCAAAAAACAATGGGATTAATAGCCCTGGCATTGGCAACAGAACATTTAATTCCCGGCATAAAAGCAATGCCGTTCTGGGTTCCATTAACCTGTTACATTGCTATGGGATGCGGAACTATGTTTGGTGGCTGGCGCATCGTAAAAACAATGGGAACCCGCATTACAAAAGTAACCCCCCTGGAAGGCGTTTGTGCTGAAACGGCCGCAGCAAGTACTTTAATCTTTACAGAATTATTCGGAATTCCCGTTAGCACCACTCATACAATTGCCGGTTCAATCATAGGGGTAGGCGCTACCAAACGCCTGTCTGCAGTAAGGTGGGGAGTGACTATAAATCTACTCTGGGCCTGGATATTGACCATACCTGTGAGTGCTTTGCTCGCAGCCGGCGTTTATTCACTTATGAGATTATTCTTTTGATTATTTTACTATTTAAAATATTTACAGACTTTTGCCTGAATTAAAAAAATTCAATGGCAAAGATTCTGGTTACAGGTGGATGCGGTTATATCGGTTCACATACTTTGGTTGATCTTGCAGAAAACGGTTATGATGTTATCTCTGTTGATAATAATAAAAGGTCTAATCCTCTTATTTTAGATGGGGTTGAAAAAATAACCGGTAAAAAGATCAAAAATTATAAGGTTGACCTTTGCAATTTTGATGACACCTTCGCCATTTTCCAGGAAAATGAAGACATTGAAGGTATCATTCATTTTGCAGCCTATAAATCTGTTGGCGAATCAGTTGAAAAGCCATTGATGTATTTTGAAAACAATCTGCTTTCACTTATCAATGTTTTAAAATGCGTGCAGGAATTTGAAATCCCCTGGTTTGTTTTTTCTTCATCATGTACCGTGTATGGCAATCCCGATGAAATTCCAGTTACAGAAATGACGATGCCAAAACCGGCTGCATCACCCTATGGATATACCAAGCAAATGGGAGAACAAATTGTAAATGAATTTGCGAAATCCGCCGGAACACAATGTATTTTGCTTCGCTATTTTAATCCTGTTGGCGCTCATCCTTCTGCTTTAATTGGCGAGATGCCCATTGGAAGCCCCGAAAACCTGGTTCCCGCGATCACTCAGACAGCAATCGGGAAAATAAAAAAAATGCATGTGCATGGGAATGATTATCCCACGCGGGATGGAAGTTGCCTGCGTGATTTTATTCATGTTTGTGATATAGCGCATGCCCATACTTTGGCTATAAGATATTTGCAAAATGAGAAAACCGATCTGCTTTGTGAAGTTTTCAATTTAGGAACAGGCAATGGAGTAACGGTTTTAGAAGCGATTCTTTCCTTTGAAAAGATAAGCGGTGTAAAATTAAATTATGAAATAGGCCCCAGGCGGCCCGGGGATATTGTTGCCATCTACGCAAATAATGACCTGGCAAAAAAAATATTGAAATGGGATCCAAAATATTCTTTGGATGACATGATGTCAACGGCATGGAAATGGGAACAAAGATTAAAAGCAGATAATAAAATTTTCACAAGTCAACCCAGGGAATTGAATTAACAGGCAATATGCACCAATTGACTGTTTTCATTAAGTATTTTCTCACTTACTTTTGTGCACTAATTTTCAATTATGCTTAAGGATATACAGTCAACCGGAAATAAAGATACCAGGAGTGGTTTTGGTGATGGCATTGTAGAAGTAGCCCGTAAAAACCCAAACGTGGTTGCACTGACCGCCGATCTTGCAGGCTCTTTAAAATTGAATCAATTTATTAAAGAATTTCCCGATCGTTTTTTTCAATGCGGTATCGCCGAAGCAAATATGATGGGCATCGCTGCAGGATTAACGATCGGTGGAAAAATTCCCTATACAACAACTTTTGCTAATTTTTCCACAGGACGGGTATATGACCAGATACGTCAAAGTATTGCATATAGCGGGAAGAATGTAAAAATCTGTGCTTCACATGCAGGTCTTACTTTGGGTGAAGATGGTGCGACTCACCAAATACTGGAAGACATCGGGCTGATGAAAATGTTACCAGGAATGACAGTGATTGTTCCATGCGATTATAATCAAACAAAACTGGCAACGATAGCAATTGCTGATCATGTCGGCCCTGTTTATTTAAGATTTGGGCGCCCGGTATGGCCAATCTTTACAGATGGAAAATTCGAGATCGGTAAAGCACAGTTTTTTAGTGAAGGAACCGACGTTTCTATTTTTTGCTGTGGTCATATGGTGTGGAATTCTATCCAGGCCGGCATGGCACTTGAGGAAAAGGGAATTAGTGCAGAAGTGATCAATATCCATACAATAAAACCAATTGACCAGGATGCAGTGATCAATTCTCTGAAAAAAACAAGATGCGCTGTAACAGTTGAAGAACATAATATAATTGGTGGATTAGGGGATGCTATTGCACAGGTAGCTGCTAAATTTATTCCAATACCTATTGAATATGTTGGAACAAAAGATACATTTGGTGAAAGCGGAATACCTAAAGAATTATTAAAAAAATATGGACTCGATATTCCGGATATTATCACAGCTGCCGGGAAAGTGCTGAACAGGAAAAAGAATGGATAGATTTATAAGAAAATGGTGAGTTCGTTTTAAAATTGAATCGTCTTTTCTATTTTTAACCATTGATTCCAGGATCAGGGAATTACCAGGAGATGTTTAAGAGTTCACTAACAAACTAATTTAAACGACCAATATTCTAAACTATTAAACCTATAGCATGTCTTTGAACGCTTCAAGCGATACAGAATTATTGGTTCAGTTCCGTAACCCCATTACTAAAGAAAAAGCATTTACAGCCATCATAAAAAAATACCAGGAAAAGTTATACTGGCATGTGCGCCGAATGGTGATTGAGCATGAAGATGCCAATGATGTATTACAAAATGTTTTTGTAAGAGTTTGGAATGGCCTTGAAAATTTCAGAGAAGATAGTCAGCTTTACACCTGGTTGTACAGGATAGCAACGAATGAGTGCCTGACCTATATTGAACAACAGAAAAAAAGGTCCGCCGTGGCGCTGGACGAAGTAGAGAGCGGGCTAAGTAATAAAATAAAGGCCGACAGCCATTTTGATGCGAACAGGCTGGAGTGGAAACTGCAATTAGCTATTCAACAATTGCCTGAAAAACAAAGGATAGTTTTTAATTTACGATATTATGATGAGATGCCATATGAAGAAATGAGCCGGATACTTGACACCAGCGAAGGGGCGTTGAAGGCCAGCTATCATCATGCAGTCAAAAAAATTGAAGATTACATTAAAAATCATTAAACTTTACAGCCCAGATGGCGTCTCAGATACGGTAAAATGGCAAATAAAGATATCATACAAGAACTCAACGACTTAGGAAGTAGTTTTAGCAATATAACTTCCCAAAATGTCTATTCAGCGCCCGAAGGATATTTTGATGGTTTTGCAAATCAGGTCTTAAGCCTGGTTAAAAACAATGAAAGCCTAAATTGGCTGTCTTCCTTGCCTAAAGAAAATCCATACCAGGTTCCGGCCGGTTATTTTGATGGCCTGGAAGAAAGGATCATGAATGCTATCCGTAACCACGCGGATCATCAAACCGCCAAAGAAGAACTGGAATCAATTTCACCATTACTGAACAGTTTAAGCAAAAGGCCCGTTTATGCCGTACCTGGAGGATATTTTGAAAATTTTAATGTTGCTAATGAACAAACGAAAACCAGTGCAGGGGTTGTTTCAATAACAAGTCGTAAATGGTTCAGATATGCTGCAGCGGCCGTTGTAATCAGTACGATCAGCTTAACAGGATTTTTTGTTTATAAGAATAATCATAAGGATGCTGCCAGCAAAACACTTGCAAAATTTGAAAAAGAAGTAAAGAAGATCGATGATGTGAAAAAGACAGATAGCCTTATAGAATTCATGGACGCAGGCTTAAACCAAAAAGAACTGGCAAGCAATAATAAGACCATTAAAACCGATGATGTACAGCAATTATTACAAGACGTATCAACTGATGAATTAAAAGATTTTAACGATCAATCAAAAGATATCGAGGATGTAATGATGACAAATTAGTCTCAAGTTGAAAAAGTATTTTATCATATTAGTATTATTTTTTTCCGGTGTTGCTTCCCATGCCCAGGATGAAAACGATGATAAAGGAGGCAAAATAAGAGATCGCATGGTTGAGTACATCCAGGACAGGTTGGGGCTTTCAAGAAATGAGTCAGAAAAATTTACCCCCGTTTTCTTAAGATATTTCCAGGAGTTTCGCCAAATACGCCAGCTAAACAGGGATGATAGACTTGAGCTTCAGAAGCAGATCATCGATCTCCGTATTCGTTACCGTGGTGAATTCAGGCAGATCATGGATGAACCAAAAGCCAATAAAGTCTTCGTCTATGAAGATGAATTCCGCAGAAAAGCCATTCAGATCTTAGAAACCCGTAAGGACCGTTTGGGGGGGAAACCCTTCCAAAGAAACCGCTCGCTGTTGCAATAAAAGGATATTTTCTTATATCTTTGAACCTGGTGTTTTTCATAGGTTAGCAACGGCCGGCTCTTTCCAGGGCGGGCCTTTATAATTTATATACCGGATTTCCCAAATCATGATAAAATAAAAAGATCCATTTCTCTTTTTGTCCCAGTACCCACCATTTGCTTCTTAATTCCATAGCTTTTTTACCATCATAATCATATTTGGCAACAAACCGATGGTTCATTTGCTGTAATTGAGGGGCATCGTCTCCCCCAAAAAATATCACTTGTTCTTCATCTTTTATCCAAAACACCTGGTGATACGGAGAATGTGCGGAGGTCAGTTCATAAGAAATATACTCATCGATCACCCCTTTATTTTCTTTCATCAATATGACTTGTGGTGATTGTTTGAATAGCTCAAACTCGTTTGTAATAAACGAAGGAAATCCTTTTTCAAAAGCAAAGTTCAATTCTCTTTCCTGCACATAATATTTTGCGTTAGGAAAACTCAATTGACGATTGTGATGAACTGAATTTTCCATACTTATTCCTCCTGCATGATCCTTATGCAAATGAGTCAATAAGATTTTTGTTACATTAGAGGGATGGATGGTGTTGTCGAGCAAATTCTGATGCAATTGCAAGACCCCATTTTTTTTGAATCCCAGTCCCGTATCCAGAAGTAAAACATCTTTTGAAGTAATAATTACGAAAGGTTGTATTTCCACTAACAGGCTTCCGGCCGGTCTTTTCTGTAATTCATGTTCCTTCTTATCAAAAGGAATAAAATGTTTCGTTTTGTCTACTGTAAATGTGCCTTCGCTTAAAGGAATGATCTCCATAAATTTCAAAAATACAATCCTGATAGTTATCGGGACAAATTCCATTTTGGAATTTGTTTCCTGTTATTTTATCTCAGTACCATTTGCCGGTCGGCATCCAGGCGAATCAGAATAAAAAGCAGAATCGTAAAAGTAAGCAATGAAGTTCCGCCATAACTTATAAATGGCAGCGGAATACCGATCACAGGCGCAAGACCTATCGCCATCCCGATATTTATAGCCATGTGGAAGAAAAATACCGCTGCTACTCCATATGCATAACAACGACTAAATACACTTCTTTGTCTTTCTGCCATTGCAATAATCCTGAAAAGTAAAAGAAGATAAACCCCCAACAGTATCACGGTGCCTGCAAAACCAAAGCCTTCGCCGATCGTATCAAAAATAAAATCTGTTCTTTGTTCTGGGACAAAACCATAACGGGTTTGTGTACTTCTTAGCAATCCTTTCCCCGTGAGGCCCCCGCTACCGATCGCAATCTTTGATTGTTTGACATTGTAATCAGGATCCTTTTTCTTTGTTGATTTTATTGCAAGTTCGGTTTGATGAGCGCTGATATATTCAACCGGCACTTCTTTACCTACCGTGCTATAAATACGTTCAACCTGGTAAAACTTTAATACATGTTTAAAAGCAAAGGGAACTCCGAAACGCTGCACTCCCACGCAAACCAGCCAAAGTAAAACAACATTAAATAAAATATATCGCTTTCGTTTAACCTGGCGACGCATGAAATAAATAACCAGTGCAGCAATGGCCGTTAAAATAAGAGCCAGTGTATTTTTTTCCAAAAGTAATGTGCCAACCACAAGAGCAGCCAGAGAAAATCCGATCACAAGTATAGTTGAGGGCAATCCTTCACGATACATAACAATAAAAAATGAAAAATAAACCAGCGCAAGACCCATTTCACTTTGCATAAGGGTTAATACCGCGGGAAACAATACAATGCAGGTAGCTATCAACTGGGACCTGATCTTTGTAAAATCGGTATCAGCTTGTGAAAGATATTTAGCTAAAGCCAGCGATACACTTATCTTACAAAATTCCGCTGGTTGAAACTGAAATCCCCCAAATCGTATAATTGATTCCGTTCCCTTTACTCTTGAATGAAAAGGGAAAACAAGCAGTAATAAAAAAATCCCAAAGGCATACCAGAGATTGGCCGTTGCTGTAAAAAATTTACTGTCAGTAAGAAGAATGAGAATTCCGATTACTGCAGATATAGCAAAAAAATAAAATTGTTTGCTGTAGTCCGTTTTAAATCCCAGGAAGCTTTGAACGATGGGATCGCCTTCTTTATAAGTAACAGCAAAGATGGCCGTGATACCAACCGTTACCAATAATAAATAAATCCATGCAAGAGTCCAGTCAATTCCTTTCGATATAGCC
>JBIOGV010000069.1:0-14489 GCA_044448365.1 Chitinophagales bacterium | reverse complement strand
ATGAAACCCATGATGCACCTCCGGCTGTATTTACTAATGCATTTAATATCGGCCAGTCGGCCACGGCATCGCTGCCATCCATCATAGCCTCTGTTTCACGGTTGGGACTGGCAACAGAACCGGTATCTAAATGATCACGCCCGATAACAATAGGAGCTTTTACTTTTCCTGTTCTCACTAATTCATTAAATGCAAGCCCCGCTTTTTCACGTTCACCTTGTCCCAGCCAGCAGATGCGCGCCGGCAATCCCTGGAAAGCAATTTTTTCTTTGGCGAGTTTGAGCCAGCGCTGCAGTGATTGATTTTGTGGAAATAATTTTGCGATCACCTCATCAGTAACAGCAATATCATTTGGATCCCCACTTAGTGCTGCCCAACGAAACGGTCCTTTGCCTTCGCAAAATAATGGACGAATGTAAGCAGGCACGAAACCGGGAAAATCGAATGCGTTTTGCAATCCTTTTTTTTGCGCCATGGCACGGATATTATTTCCATAATCGAAGGTGATGGCGCCCATGTTTTGCAATTGCAGCATCAGCCTGACATGGAGAAAAATAGAATTGTATGCATATTCAAGATACTGTTTCGGATTCTCCTCTCTCAAAACTTTTGCATATTCATAGTCCATTTCATGCGGCCAGTAACCGATCAAAGGATCGTGTGCTGAAGTTTGATCGGTGAGTGTATCCGGGACAATTTTTTTTTCCACAAGTCTTTGTAACAAGTGAACAGCATTGCATTTTACCCCGATGCTTCCGGGCAGGCCCTGGGCCTTGAGCTCAAGTGCGCGGGCTATGGCTCTGTCAATGTTTGTAAATTTTTCGTCGAGATATTTTGTTTGAATTCGTTTATCAATTCTTGATTCTTCTACTTCTGCAATCAATGCCACACCTTCATTCATGGTAATAGCTAGTGGCTGTGCGCCACCCATACCACCAAGACCGGCCGATACATTGAGTGTGCCTTTCAATGTGCCATTAAAATATTTTGCAGCAATCGCAGCATACGTTTCATAAGTTCCCTGCACAATTCCCTGGCTGCCGATATAGATCCAGCTACCAGCCGTCATTTGCCCGTACATCATTAATCCTTTTTTTTCAAGTTCATTGAAATGATCCCAGTTGGCCCAGTTAGGAACCAAATGAGAATTGCTTATTAAAACCCTTGGCGCATCTTTATGTGTTTTCATAATGCCGACAGGTTTGCCGCTTTGTATCAGCAGGGTTTCATCGTTATTAAGTTCTTTGAGCGCTTTGATGATGAGGTCGAGAGCTTCAAAATTTCTTGCTGCTTTTCCTCTCCCGCCATATACAATTAACTCATCAGGTTTTTCTGCAACTTCGGGATTGAGATTATTAAGTAACATTCTCAATGCTGCTTCCTGTATCCATCCTTTGCAACTGATTTTGCTACCGGTGGGTGTTTTGTATTTGACGGGGTCGTACCTGGTTGTTGTCTGAACCATGATTGGGGAGATTATGATGATTTTCACGCAAAAGCTCAAAGTTTCGCAAAGAGGCAAAGTTACTTAGTGCCGTTTGTATTTATCCTGCGACTTTACGTAAAATCAAAAAATAAAATCGCCATAACTTTCGTTTAACCGAACATTCTTCGATTCAGCAAACTCATTCACCTTTTTTACAAACCTGAAATCAGCAATGATACTTTTTATCTTTTCTATATCATCGGCAAAGATCCTATCCTCTTCTGCAAAAGAAACAAACTGACGAATATGTTCATGAGCAAATTCCAAAATCCCGCTGCTCTTCAACGGTCGGCGAAATTCAATGGCCTGGCAAGCCGTTAATAATTCAATCGCTAAAATGTATTCCAGGTTATCCAACACCTGGTTCAATTTTCTTCCGCTGATACTTCCCATGCTTACATGATCTTCCTGCCCCAATGATGTTGGAATACTATCAGCACTTGCCGGAAAACAAAGAGTCTTATTCTCTGACACCAGCGCTGCGGTGGTGTATTGAGGGATCATAAAACCGCTGTTCAATCCTACATTTTTCATTAACAACATCGGCAAGCCCCATTTGCCTTCTAATAATAAATAACAACGGCGGTCGGAAATGTTCCCGATCTCAGCCGCAGCAAAACAGGCATAGTCAAGTGGAAGAGCCAACGATTGTCCATGAAAATTGCCGCCGCTGATTGTGTTATCCGCAGAAAAAATTATTGGATTATCCGTAACCGAATTCAATTCTATTTCAGTCAACTCTTTTAAATGAAGCCATGCATTCCTGCTTGCCCCATGCACCTGAGGCATACAACGAAGCGAATAAGGATCCTGCACTCTGCCACAATCAACATGGCTCTGCATGATCGCAGAATCTTTCAGCAACAATCTTAACCGCTGCGCTACTAATTTATTACCGGCAAATGGACGCAGTTCATGCAAATGTTCGTCGAATGGCGCCTTTGTTCCTGTCAATGCTTCCAAACTCATAGCGCCAATAATATCCGCAGCTTCCAAACAGTTATGCATTCTTTGCACGGCCTTTATTGCATGGGCCAAAATAAATTGAGTACCATTGATCAGCGCCAAACCTTCTTTCGGCCCGAGTTGAATTGGCTTTAATGAAAATTTATTTAATACACCTTGTGCCTTTTCCCTTGCGCCCTGGTAAATCACTTCACCCAAACCGATCAATGGTAAAAACAAATGTGCAAGAGGAGCCAGATCTCCACTGGCGCCTACACTTCCTTTTTCAGGCACTACAGGTATCACATCGTTTTCAATATGCCATAAAATTCTTTCAACAGTTTCTGCCCGGACTCCGCTATAACCCTGGGCCAGCGCATGCACCTTTGTAATCAACATCAGCTTTGCAACCTCTACAGGAATTGCATTCCCCACTCCTACGCTATGGCTTTGCAAAATTTTATATTGAAGAGTGGCGGTATCCTCTTCCGAAATCTTTGTATTGGCCAAAATACCAAAGCCTGTATTGATCCCGTAAACAGTTTTATTGTCTTCAACGATTTGGCGAACGTGCTGCTGTGAGGATTGAATTTTTTTTAATGCACCCGCAGGCAGAATTCCATTTATTTTTTTTGATGAAATGTCAATAGCCCTGCCCGCAGTAAGTTTATCAATTCCGTAATGAAAATTCCGTGGCATATTTGTAAATAAGATGCCTCAAAGTAAATGAATATGCAGCAAATGCAAACTGACGTGATGAGTAAACGGTCCTGCTGCCTGCGTCTGTCGGTTGAGCAAATGATTTTTTTGATATAAAACCTGCTAAAAATGGGTAACAAAAATCATTTCAAACTTTTATTAAGAAGCTATGAGGATGGGTTTTGCCGTCGCAGAAATTTTCGTTTAATTTGCGCCCCGGTCATGGTCCGGTAGCTCAGCTGAATAGAGCAGCAGCCTTCTAAGCTGCGGGTCACAGGTTTGAATCCTGTCCGGATCACAAATGAACTCTTCATTGTCCTTGAAGAGTTTTTTTATTTGCTATGAACCCACTTTAAAAGCTGCAAAATAATAATTGCTTGCGGCAGCGATCAACTCAAGATCGGTATAGTAAGATTGCACAAAATCATGAAAGGCCCTGAACTCATGTGTGGGCACGGCAAATTCATCAAAAAAAATGATATCACCCTTTTTCAAGAAAGGGGCAAGACTTGTAAGAGCATAAAGAGTTGATGAATACAGATCGGCATCCATCATGATCACATTCCTGTTACTTTTATCTAATTCCTTTAAAAAACCCGGAACAGTTTGCTGAAACAAACCTGGGTAAAATTTTACCCTTGGATCTGCAATCTCAGGTACTCTGTTATTGGTGTTAAATTGTCCCTTTTTGTATACCCCAAAATCTTCCGGTAAACCTGTAAACGTATCAAAGCCATGAAAGCAGCTTTGAGCATTGGTATTTTGCTCTGCGAACCATTTGATCGAATGACCGTCTGCAACTCCAAATTCTATATAATTAATCGCCACACCGGCCAGGTTCTCATTTTCAATAACCCATTTATATAAAGAGAACCGTTTATTGTAATCCCATTTCCCCGGAAAATCATTAAAAGCGATTTTTTTATTCCTATTTACCCAGGAAGAAAATTTAGATAAGTACACTATATTCAAAAAGAGTCCGGAGAAAAGATTGAAAAAAAAATGCAGCCGCAGATAGGTAAATGCCATTTTAGTATAACGAATCAAAAAAAGCTTCATCTTTTATTTTCCGTAAAAGTAACAGCCTTCAATAAAAAATCATTTTTTCTTTTTACGGTAACTTCGGCCACCAAATGTTTATTTACAATTGCCGCCAAATCTCAATAACTCATGGATGTAAAAATTGATCCAGGCTGGAAAAAAATTTTGAAAGAGGAATTTGATAAACCTTATTTTGAAAATATTGTTCATCACATTAAGGTGGAAAAATCGCAGGGAAAAATAATTTATCCGCCCGGTAGTTTAATTTTTAATGCATTCAATTCAACTCCATTTGAAAAAGTAAAAGTGGTGTTGCTTGGGCAGGACCCCTATCATGGCCCGGGCCAGGCCCACGGTCTTTGTTTTTCTGTACAGGATGGAGTTCCTCCTCCTCCATCTCTTGTAAATATCTTCAAAGAATTGCACGATGATACCGGGGTAAGAATTCCCGCAAGTGGTAATCTTACAAAATGGGCAATGCAGGGAGTATTTTTGCTTAATGCTTCCCTGACGGTTCGAGCCGGTGAGCCCATGAGCCATTCGAAAATTGGCTGGGCTCAATTTACTGACACAGTGATCAAAAAAATTTCTGATCTGAAAGAGCATATCGTGTTTCTATTATGGGGGAAATTCGCCCAGGAAAAAATGGTCCTGATCAATGAATCGAGGCATTTGATCTTAAAAGCCGCTCATCCTTCTCCCCTCTCTGTTACCGGTTTTTTAGGATGCAGGCATTTTTCAAAAACCAATGACTACCTGGTAAAAAATGGAATTGATCCCATTGACTGGGCCTTATAGATAATAGTTAACAGGTAAAAACTAAAAAATGAAAATCATTGAACCCGGGCTGAAGCTGGAAACCGACAGAGTTCTATTAAGACCGATCGAAGAATCGGATTTTGATGCTTTTTTCCATCTTGCACAGGATGAAGAAATGTGGAACTATTTCACACTGAACCTTGCTGATAAAACACATTTGGAAAAATGGATGGAAGCCGCCTTTGCCGACAAAGCTGCAGGCACAAGAAGGCCATTTACCATTGTTGATAAAGTCAGGAATCAAATTGCGGGCAGCAGCAGCATGGGAAATATAAGTTACCATGATCTGAGACTGGAAATCGGCTGGAGCTGGCTGGGAAAAAATTTCAGAAGTACCGGTATTAATTTTCATGCAAAATATTTGATGATGCAATATGCTTTTGATCAATTGGATTTTGAAAGAGTGGAGTTCAAGACAGATTTTTTAAATGAACGGGCAAAGCAGGGGTTGAGAAAAGTCGGAGGCCGGGAAGAAGGAGTGCTTCGCAGCCATATGACCATGTGGAATAATCGTCGCAGGGATTCTATTTATTTCAGCGTGATAAAAAAAGAATGGCTGCAATTGAAAGAAACAATTTTTAAAGACATTGAAGAGTATGCCTTTCGTTAAAAATATCCTGGGGCGAATTTGCGCATTGTGGGCGCTGATCATTTTTACAGCAACCCTGGTCATCATTTTCATCCCGATGTGGTTTATTGGTTTATGGAAAGAGCCGAAACGTTCGCATCTCATGCACAGAATTTTTACAGGATGGATGATCGTTTTCTTTTTTCTCACGGGTATCCGCTTGCGTGTAAAAGGAAAAGAGAATTTCAAAAAAAAAGAAAACTATATTGTTGTATTTAATCACAACTCTATGATGGATGTACCCGTTTCAGTTCCATTTATGCCCGGCGCTAATAAAACCATAGCAAAAGCTGAAATGGTAAAGATCCCATTGTTCGGCATCCTGTACAGACGCGGAAGTGTTTTAGTTGACAGGAAAAATGAAGAAAGCCGCAAGATGAGCTATATAAGAATGAAAGAGGTTTTGGATATGGGATTGCATATGTGTATCTACCCGGAAGGAACAAGAAATAAAACTAACCAGCCTTTACAACGATTTCATGATGGTGCTTTCCGACTTTCATTTGATTCGGGAAAATCAATTTTACCTGCGCTTATTTTTAATACAGCCAAAGTATTACCAAGAAAATTTTTTTTCTTCTGGCCGGCAAAAATTGAATTACACTATTTGAAACCTGTACCGCCTGCCAATTTTACTTCCGTAGACGAATTGAAAAATTATGTTTTTAAATTAATGACAGAATACTACCTGGAAAATAACAACTATGAAAAACCCAAACTCCAGGCATGAAAGCACCGGGAACAAGCAACTAATTGTGATCCGGGATTTTCTATTTGGGATCTAAAAATTAGTAAAGGTTCTTGTGCGATTGATCTTGAGGTCCTGGAGTATTGAAGCTTTAGGGCTGATATTAATACTGAAAAAACGGTAAAGCCCAACCGGTGTAACGCTAATAGCCATTTGCCAGCAGTGCATTTCTCTCGAAATATTCATCTGGAACATTTGAATTTTCCTGGTGGTGAGATCGTAATAGCCATTTGCATTGAAATTCCATTTTGGTGAAAGCAAAAAACTACCTCCGAAATTAATGTTGGAGTTAAACGTATTCTGGAAACCGCTATAATCCGGTTTCATTTGCTGATAGTACTGAAGGCTTAAGCTGAGGTTTAAACTCCAGGGTATATTGAAATCCACAAACTCAGAGGGATTTTGCCGCATGTAATCCATCATGTCTTGCTGGCCGATCATGTTAGGATCCTGAAGTATGTCGTTCATTTGTTTCTTCCTGTTTTCTTCCACCTGCTTATCTTTTGGTTTGCTTTGAAAATTTGCCGAAATCGAAAGATTAGCTGTGCTGATCCTTCCCCAGTAAAATTTGTTATTATGCGAAAACAATTTATTTACGGGAAAGCCTCTTTTATCATATTCATAGGGATTTAATATTGCATTGGCAGTGATATTTATTTTTTGAAAAAGTGTGCTTCTTAAATAAAAACTGGGATTACTGAGTGCAAAGGAATCGGCTAAAAGATTATAGTTAGCGGCAAACCCAAAGCCATCGATTAATTTTATTTTCTTAATCCCTCCGTTGGTAGTATCTTTTTTTGACCGCATCTTCATTTCAAGATTATTGTCCAGTTGAAAATTCAAAGCGGCAGATCTCCTGCCATTTGTATAAGAAAGAATGCCTCCTGTTGCTTCATCGTAAGACAGTTTGCGCTCGCCTGTTGAATCTACCTGTATCCGTTTTATATATTGCTGATTCAAATCAGGTGTAAAACTAAAGCCCAGCGTAGGCCTGATCACATGTCGTAAGGCAATTATTTTCGAATTTTTGAAATCATAGGTCCCAAATATGGCCGTATTGATATTTAGAGAAAACCCGGCTTGTTGCTGAATAAATAAACCCCTGCGAAGAACGGTATCTACCTTTTTTCCCGCGCTATCCCAACTATAAACTGTAAGACGTTGCAGGAAATTTGGTGTGTACGATATACCGGGAGTAATAACGATAGCACCACCTAAAATGGGTGGTGTCGGTAAGGCCAGGGTCAATGGTATGTTTTGTCGATAAGACCACTGTGCTGTATCCAATAAATATTTGAATAATGGTTTTATCCCATTTTTTCCATAGCTCAATGTATCATAAAAACTCACGCTGTTACTGAATGTGCCGGTATAACCAATGCCAAATTTTTCATACCATTTTGGGGCACCCACTGATTCTTTTTTCTGGAAAGGATATATCGTTGCAATGGAAAAACCTACGTTGGGCAGGTTTAAATTAATATAGTGCAGGTTATTATTCTGGTTTTGATTGGCACTGACTGTAAGGTTGCCCTTACCATTCCAAAATTGCCGGGCATAGGTGATGGATGATGTTTGCTGATTTTGAAAATTCTGTTGCGGGCTGTTTGGAACATACCGGTTGTATTTGGTAGAGCTTGCATTCACATTAGCACTAAAACTTGTACCGGGCCGGGCCTTACTGTCCAATGAATGATTCCATTGAAAAGAATAACTATTGTTTTTTGAATAATCGGGATCCCCTTTGAAATTTAGCTTGGTCGACAGAAGTGTTATGTTAAACCCTCCTCTGAACCTGTAACGTTTGTAATAATTTGGGGTGATCGTTGCTCTCCAGCCCCCATAGGAATACACATCACCGGTAAGTTTTACGTCCCAGTAATCATTGATCACCTTATAATAACCGCCATTAACCAGGCCCAAACCATATTGTTCATTGGTTTCGAATGAAGGGGCTATTAAACCGGAATGCCGACCCTTGCTTAAGGGAAAAATTCCAAACGGCAGGTAGATCGGGATAGGCACACCTTCAAATTCCGGGTGAATGGGACCCGTTACCGCAAGTTTCTCATTAATGATTTTTATTTTATTGTAATGAAACCCAAAATGGGGGTCATCATAATCGCAGGTGGTCATTACACCATTCTTTGCATACATGGTGGTTTGATTTACTTTTTTTGCCAATGAAGCCTGTATAAAGGCCCCACCATTTTGTGTGTAAGTGTTTTTGGTTAATCCCTTTTGTGTCCTGAAATTGAAGTGGATCGTATCGCTTTGGAAAGTATCATCCCTTTGTTTGAAATTTGCTCTTTCCTCGATCTCTCCCGAACTATCAACGCTATTGTAAGCAGTTAATATCTGTGTTTCCTGGTCAAGTTCAACCTTGGGGGCAGTAAGTGTTATGTCTTTATAATTAGTTTTTGTTTTTCCATAAAGAAATATTTTTTTATCCTGAACCTGCACAACAGCCGAATCCTCTGCTTCATAATCTATCGCTGCATCCAGTGAATCCTTTGAAACCTTGAATGCGAAGGTGTCAATCTTTTGAGCAGGCTGAATGGTATCATTGATCGCTTTTGCAAGGGTTGAATCATTTAGGCTGTCTTTTTGGATTTGCAGTGAATCGTTCTTAAGGACAGGCTTTACTGTGTCGGGCAAAGTTGTTAAACTGCTGTAAAAATATTTTGATGATGCACGGGCAGCAGCGGTTTTACACGTTAGTGAGCAAAATAGTAATGCAGTGGCGGCAGTCAGTATCCCGGCTGAAAAATAATTTAATCTAAATTTGCGCAGTTGCTTCATACGGGTTGAACAAAAATAGCTCTTTATATGTAGGAGTTATTTCAGCGACTCTAAACAATTTGTGAAGATTAAAGCTAAATTCCATTTCGCGAGAATATTTTGGAAGTAAAATAATTGTACGGTATGTTGAAAAAAACCATTTTGGTTGTTCTCTTTGCTTCATTTGCTGCTGCTCTATTCTCATTTATTCCAAAAAAAAATAAGGAGCAAAAAATTTTAAAAACGATCATTGTTGATGCGGGTCATGGCATTATGGCCAATGGGAATCATAACGGAGCAAAGGGAACTTATTCTTATGAAGATGATCTATGCCTTTCCATATCGAAAGAGTTGGAATCACAACTAAACGAAGCCCTGCCTGATGTAAAAATTGTTCAAACCAGGACGGATGAAAACATAGTTCCCCTGCACCGCCGTGCGGAGATCGCCAATGAAAATCATGGAGGTCTTTTCATTTCGATTCATTGCAATGCGATGCCGCCTATCAGGCACAGCGAACGCATAGGTACCAAAACGGTAACAGCCTATGTGGGTAAAGGCAAAAAGAGAAGAAAAGTGACAAAAAAAGTTCCGGAATACCGTTATTGGACAACGCCCAATCTTCGGAACGGAACTGAAACATATATCTGGGGTGCTCATAAAAATGAAGATAAAGAAGTGGCTGTTCGGGAAAATGCACCCATGTTGGAAGAAGATAACTATAAAGAGAACTATGGTGATATTGACCCAAATTCACCTGAATTTATCGCGCTGGCTCTTTTAAAAACAAAACAATTTTTCAGGCGCAGTGCTACATTAGCAGGATTTGTTGAAGATGAATTTGTAAAAGCCGGGAGAACCAGCAGCGGCCAGCAACAACGCCAGGTTGGTATTTGGGTGCTGCAGGCCACGGCAATGCCAAGCGTTCTTGTTGAAACAGGTTTCCTGACCAATCCTGAAGAAGAAGATTACCTGAACAGTAAAGGCGGTCAGCAGGAAATTGCAAAGTGTATTACCGAAGCTGTAAAAAATTATATATCCTGGCTTGAACTGCATCAGCAATTACTTAACAGCAATTCACAAAATAATAAACCTGCCCCTTCAAAGGACGCACAGGCTTTTTTAGACATGATCGGGACAAAAGAGAAAAAGAGTTTTTAGTTTTATATTTATCTTTTTTCACGTAATCCTTCCAGATGATAAAAAAAATTCTCCTTGCCTTATTTTCTTTGCTGGTACTATTTTCCATTTCACCGTCGATTTTTTGCCAGGCAAAAAAAGTTCTCAGAACGATCATTATTGATCCGGGCCATGGCGGCCTTGACCAGGGTGCAAAAGGGAGTTTTTCAACTGAGGCAGATGTGAGTCTTGCCGTATCACTGAAGCTGGGAAAAGCTCTTGAGCAGGAATTTCCTGATACAAAAATTATTTATACCCGCACCACTGATATATTACCCGGAAACAAAAACAATAAAACAGATGCATTGCGTTACCGCGCTGACCTGGCAAATTCGTCCGGCGGAGATCTATTTATCGCTATTCATTGCAATGCTGCTCCCCCGATCCGGCATAGCCAGGTTATCGGCTATAAAACAGTAACGGTAAAAAGAAAGAAAAAAAAGATCACAAAAAAAGTTCCTCAATATCGTTATTGGACCACACCCAATCCTGCCGAAGGAACAGAAACTTATATATGGGCAATCAATAAAAGCGATGCCAAAGTAAATTCCGTTTCAAAGAATGACGACTATGGCGAAATAGATTCCACTTCCAGCCTGACGTTACCTGATCCATCTGATCCCGCTGAAAAAGCAAGAATGCTGGTGTATGCGCAGAATTATTTTCGCAAAAGCCTTGCGTTTGGCGACCTGATCGAAAAGGGATTTCAAGGCCAGGGAAGAGTTGACCGCGGCGGAGTTAAGCAACGGAATGATAAGGGGATTTGGGTATTACAAGCTACCGGCATGCCAAGTGTGCTCGTTGAGATCGGGTTTATAACCAGCAGGGAAGAAGAGGAATATATTAATAGTGACAAGGGCCAGGATGAGATTGTGAGCAATATTGTCAGCGCTTTGAAAGATTATAAACAAAAACTGGAATCGAGACAAATTACAGGGGACAAGAAGGCATTTTAAGAAGATCATCGATTGATAACAGGTAATTGCATAGCAATTGCTTTCTTCCTATTTAACTATTCTGTTTGCCAATTCACCTTCTCGAAATAATTAATTAATTTGGCAGCTGTATTTACAGCAGGACCCAGGAGAAAATAATTATCATGAAGATCAGTAACGAAACGAAAGTCGGCCTTTTAACAATAGTTGCACTTACTCTTTTAATTCTCGGTTTCAATTTTCTGAAGGGGCATAATGTTTTTGAAAAAGGCAAGATGGTTTATGCTGTATTTAATGAAGTCGGCTCCCTGGAAAAATCGAACGAAGTAAAAATAAAAGGCAATACGATCGGCAAGGTATACGACAAAGGATTTACTGATAAGAATGCATCGGGGATCATTGTCACAATAAACATCAGAAGCAATGTAAACATCCCTTCAAATTCTGTAGCCTATATTTCATCACCTCTTACGGGATCGCCCTATATCAATATACAACTTGGAAACGGGAGCAGATATCTTAAGGACGGTGACACTATTGAAACAAAATTGAATGGCGGATTTTTAGGCGATCTTACTTCCCAGGTCTCTCCCACGCTTGAAAAGGCCCGAACAGCAATAGATTCCCTGACCGTAGTTTTAGGAGCTGTTGGCAGGCTATTCGATCCGGGAACAAAAAATAATATCCAGGGTATCATCAGCAACCTTCTTGTATCTTCTGCCTCTCTTAAAAAATTGTTGGATAACGAAACGGGCCTGCTGGCAAAAACAATGTCAAACCTCAATGATGTTACCGGTAATCTGAAGGGGAATAATGATACTATTAACAGTATCCTGCACAATGTAAATACAACTACCCGGCAGTTTGCCAGCCTGAACCTGAAACAAACATTGGATTCAGTGCAGGCTACCGTAAGCCAGTTGAGTGCAGTAATGTATAAGATCAATCACAACAACGGCACATTGGGATTATTAATGAATGACTCAAAGTTGTATGACAATCTCCGGAACACATCATTGGGTCTTGAAATATTGATTGATGATATTAAAGCTCACCCCAAACGCTACGTTAATGTTTCGGTGTTCGGGAAGAAAGACAAGGGCGGCTATTTAACTTCGCCACTTCAGAAAGATACCCTTGCTCCAAGCTCTAAACAATGATTGTAAAACTGACCTGTTTTTTTGTACTGTATTGCTTTATTCTAAATGCCCGGGCATGGTCACAGGCTCCTGGTCAGCCGGCGGCTGATACCACTAAAAGAGTTGAAATTTTAGCAGCAAAAAAACTCCAGTTCCTGAAAACCAATGACACCACGGAATTGCAAATACTTTCCGGTGATGTGAAATTAAGGCAGGCAAATACTCTTTTTTATTGTGACAGTTGTGTGATCAATAACACCAGTCATGTATTTGAGGCATTTGGCCATGTTCATATCAACGATGCTGATACTTCAAATACATACTCTGATTACCTGCGTTATCTTACAGACAAACGCGTTGCCTATTTACAAAAAAATGTACGATTAACTGATGGCAAGGCCACGCTGACAACAGATAACCTGGAATACGATGTAGATACCAAGCTGGGCATCTACACCAATGGAGGCAAGGTGGTGAATAACAAGGACAAGTCAGTGCTTACAAGTACAGAAGGATACTATTATACAGATCTAAAGGATATTTATTTCAAAAAAAACGTTGACCTGAAAGATCCTGCCTATACTTTAAAATCGGATTCACTTTTATATAACACTGAATCAGAGGTTGCCAGGTTCATCGCAAAAACCTTTATTCATGACAGCAGCAACAGAACAATCGTTACCAGTGAAGGGTATTATGATACAAAAAATAAAAAAGCCGAATTTGGAAGAAGGCCAATCATACAGGATGGACCAAGAAAATACACCGGCGATATAATCGTCACAAACGACAGCACACATATTTCTCAAATTAAAGGAAATGCCATCATTGTTGACACTGCGGAGTCTACGACGATCATTGCAGGCCAGATTTTTGCCAATAATGAAACTGAATCCTTTCTCGCTTTTAACAAACCATTAATGATCATAAAACAGGAAGATGATTCAATCTATATTTCAGCCGACACTTTATTTTCAGCGAGATTAAGCGATCTGTATGGAAACCGGGATTCAGTTAAACTTGATTCAATCAGCAAAGACACCATCAAAATCGTAAAAACAGTTGACACAAAAGAAAAAGACAGCACCAATCGCTATTTCCAGGCTTTTTATCACGTGAGGATATTTTCAGATTCGGTACAATCCATTTGTGACAGCATGTTCTATTCGTTCAAAGATTCTGTGTTTCGTTTGTACAAGGACCCTGTCGTTTGGTCAAAGGAGAGCCAGGTTACAGGAGATACGATCTTACTTCTTACAAAAAACAGGAAGGCGGATCGAATGAAAGTATTTGAAAACAGTTTGCTGGTCAATAAAGTGCAGGCAGATTTCTTTAACCAGATAAAGTCTTTAAGAATGGATGGATACCTTACGGATGGTTCGCTTGATTCTGTAAGAGCAAGGGGATTTGCTGAATGCATTTATTATATACAAAATGAAGACAGTTCCTTTACAGGTGTTAATCAATCCACTTCTGATATGATTGATATTTATTTCGCCCCGGATTCAACAGGAAAAGAGAAAGGGTTACAAAAAGTGGTTTTCAGAAGCGCAGTCAAGGGTACCCTTTGGCCGATGCATTCCAAAACCCCGGAAGAACTACGCCTGAAAAATTTTAAATGGATGGATGACAGAAGACCCAAAACAAAGTACGAATTGTATCAATAGATGATAGTTTTAGAGATGATAGATGATAGTTACAATAGTTGTCCTCTATCAGTTCTCATCTGTCATCTCTACCCAAAATTTTTTAGTAGCCTCACTTATTTCTTTTTCACTCCATATTGTATATTCTTTTACATTTTATTTAAAATTTGATGGCACCATTTTCGTTAACATCGAAACAAACATATTACCATGAAGCAATCATTTCTGGCCATTATTTCCATTTTTGCCATCGGATCCTTCACTTCATTGTCCGCACAGGAAGTAAACAATGCATCAGTAATCAGCACAGATTATAAAACTGCAATCGGCATCAGGTTCAGTGATAATATACCCATTGTTGCCAATTCAATCACTCTTAAACATTTCATAAAAGATAATACGGCTGTGGAAGGTTATTTTTCATTCAGTGATCCACTGGCGAT
>JBIOGV010000068.1:0-14538 GCA_044448365.1 Chitinophagales bacterium | reverse complement strand
GGAAAATATTTTCGAGAAAAAAAATGACCGGAGAAAACCATTTATCCATCCATTACTTGCAGAGGAACGGATAACAGATGTGGTGATGGAAAAAGACGTAATGCTCGATTTTCCCTATCATTCATTTAGTTCAGTAATTAACTTATTGCGTGAGGCTGCTGTGGATCCTGATGTAACGAGCATAAAGATCACCTGCTACAGGCTTGCTTCGCAATCAAAAATCATTAATGCACTTATCAATGCGGCGAGAAACGGGAAGCATGTAACCGTAATGCTGGAGCTAAGAGCAAGATTTGATGAAGAAGCCAATCTTGAATGGAAGGAGCGGCTGGAAGAAGAAGGGGCCCGGGTGCTTACAGGTATTCCGAATGTTAAAATACATGCCAAGCTTTGTGTCATTAAAAAAAGAATCAATGACCGGAATACTTATTATGGCTTTGTAAGTACCGGTAACCTGAATGAAAAAACAGCCATGGTATATGCCGATCATTGCCTGCTTACCTCCAATCAAAAGATCATGGCCGATGCCAACCGGATTTTTAATTACCTGGAGCAGCCAAAAAGTGGTGAACATTTTTTGAAGGCATGCAAAATGATCCTGCCAAGTCCCATTGTGCTTCGCAAACAATTGCACAAACTCATTAACAATGAAGTGAAAAATGCAAAAGAAAAAAAACGTGCTGCCATTACTATAAAAATGAATTCACTCTCTGATGAAGATCTTATCGGCAGGTTGCATGATGCGGCAAAGGATGGCGTGGAAATAAAATTAATTGTTCGCGGGATATTTTGCATGCTGAGTGAAAATAGCAAATTCAAAAAACCGATCACGGCTATCAGCATTGTGGATGAATACCTGGAGCATGCAAGAGTGTGGGTATTTCATAATAAGGGTAAAGAGAAAGTTTATATATCTTCGGCTGACTGGATGGTGCGTAATCTGGACCATCGTGTAGAAGCAACCTGTCCGATTACAGATGATGCGATCAAAAAAGAATTGAAAAATATTCTCAACATACAATTAAGCGATAATGTAAAGGCAAGGTGGCTGGATAATGAATTAAGCAATAATTATGTTTCTTTCAAAGGAAAAAAGAAAATACGTTCACAGGTTGAAACCTATCGGTTCCTTGCAAAAAAAATTCTGAAGCCTAGTGAGATTGGCAGCCATTGATATTGGAAGTAATGCGGCAAGACTATTGATCAGTGATGTTGTCCCTTCAGCGATGACCAATTCATCTGCTCCCGAGTTCATAAAAATGGCCCTCATCCGTGTTCCCCTTCGTCTCGGTTTTGATGTTTTTGATAAAGGTGAAATTTCTCCTTCGAAAACCGACAAGGTTATTAAAACCATTAAATCATACAAATATTTGCTGGATGTGTACGAAGTGAAACATTTAAAGGCCTGTGCAACTTCTGCCATGCGTGATGCAGTAAATGCAAAAGACATCATTAAAAAAATAAAAGCAGAAACAGGAATTGAAATAGAGATCATCAGTGGCCGGGAAGAGGCGTCTTTTATTTATGAGAACCATATTGCGGAAAGCATGAATAAAGATGAATCGTATCTGTACATTGATGTAGGTGGCGGGAGCACCGAACTTACATTTTTCAGCGATGGAAAACTTGTATTTAAAGAATCATTTAACATCGGTACCATTCGCCTCCTCAAAAACCAGGTAACCGAATCGCACTGGGATGAGATGAAAGAATTCATCAAAACAAAAACCAAAGGCTATCATCATGTAACCGCCATCGGCTCAGGAGGAAATATCAATAAAATATTTTCACTCTCAAAACGTAAGGAAGGCAAACCACTTTCTCTTGAGCTTCTTCGTGATTATTACAAGGAATTCAGCTCTCTTTCTGTTTCACAAAGGATCGCTTTTTATCACTTGCGTGAAGACCGGGCTGATGTGATCGTACCGGCATTATTAATTCATATTAATGTCATGCGCTGGGTGGACACCGAAGAAATATTTGTTCCAAAAATAGGGCTGGCGGATGGATTGATCCACTCACTTTATGAAGAAGTGAAAAAACTGGAGAATTGAGGTCCCGATAAAATATCGGGATAGGAAATTTTGGAATTGAATTGCTAATCATTATTATCTTGCGCTATTATTTAAATGAATATGTTTTATTCTAACGCAGGGACATATTCAGAAAATTACTTTCACTAAATCCTGCGTTTTATGAGCGTTCAAAAAGAAATCAAAAAAGTTACTACCAACACATTGCAAAAAATGAAATCGACCGGTGAGAAGATTTCCATGATCACCGCTTATGATTATTCCTTTGCGAAAATTTTTGACGGGGCTGGTATTGATGTGATACTTGTCGGTGATTCTGCTTCCAATGTAATGGCCGGGCATGAAACAACCTTACCCATTACATTGGATCAAATGATCTATCATGCTTCGGCCGTGATTCGCGGAACTGACCGTTGCCTTGTTGTTGTGGATCTTCCCTTTGGCTCCTATCAATCCAATTCCGATATTGCTTTAGCCTCGGCCGTTCGGATTATGAAAGAAACAGGGGCTCATTCCATAAAATTAGAAGGCGGCGAAGAAGTGCTGGATTCCGTTTATCGGATTATTTCAGCTGGTGTGCCTGTCATGGGTCATTTGGGACTAACCCCGCAATCCATTTATAAATTCGGCACCTATGCTGTCCGTGCGCAGCAGGAAGCCGAAGCGAATAAATTAAAAAAAGACGCAAAACTGTTGGAAAAAGCGGGTTGCTTTGCCATAGTTCTTGAAAAAATTCCTGCTGAGCTCGCAAAGGAAGTTTCTGAAAGTATTCATATCCCAACAATTGGCATTGGCGCCGGTCATTACTGCGACGGACAAGTATTAGTAATGCATGATATGCTTGGTATCAACACGGAATTTAAACCTCGTTTTCTGCGTCAATATCTGAATATTCATGACCAGGCAACAGAGGCTGTACAACAATATATAAAAGATGTAAAGTCAGAAAACTTTCCAAATGAGCAGGAACAATACTAAGCAAGTTTTGGCAATGATTACCGTCAAACTCCCGAACAAAAGATACTTTAATGAAATTTTTTCTCTTAATACCTGTTCTTCTTTCAGTTTTTTCAACTCGCAATCTTTTTTCCGCTGATCATTTTCACGATTCATTTTTCGCAACAGACACCAGTTTTAAACATATCACTGATGGAAAAGATACAGAGTGGCCCGAACAAAAATTTGAAATGGATCCTGCCACTGAAATTAAGTATGCTCTTGATAACGATACGCAAAATTTATACCTCGCACTGATCATTCCGGATTCACGGATGCAAACAAAAATGATGCGTAACGGAATGGAGCTTTATATTGATAGTAAGGCAAAGAAAAAGGAAGGAAAAGGAATTGAATTTCCGGTTAAAAGAGATCCTTCAACTGATAATTCTTTAATGAATTTCAGAAATCAGGGCAATGAAGAAGGCAACGAACAGGAGACTCCTGAACAAAGAAAAGCAAAAATGAAAACAATAAGAGCCGCTATGGCATTGAATCTTACCTCTATAAAGGTTTTTGGATTTGCCGGGGATCAACCCGAAGAGCAGGGACTGGCAATGCCGGGAAGTGCAATCGTAGCTTTTGCCTGGGACACAGCAAATATCATGTGTATCGAATATAAAATACCCCTTTCCCTGTTAGAAGTTTCTGCATCATTTACTCAAAAAGATATAAGTGTTGGATGGAAAGTGAATGGTTTTCAAAAGCCATCCGGGAAATCATCATCCGGGTCTTCAGGCGGAAATCACCATGGAGGATATGGAGGTGGAGGCGGAAGGAGAAATTCTGGTAGTGGCGGTTATGGCAATGAGGGAAACAAACAGCAGGACTTTGAAAATTCAATGAAAGATCAAAGCTTCTGGACGAAATATATGTTTAAGTAAAAAGTCAAAATTAAAAATTAAAAAAAGTTGACCATTTTGAATTTTGTCTTTTGAATTTTGACTTTTCATTCTTCTATCTTTGCTTTCTCAATTTTTATAAATGGATTTTTTTGAAACTCTTGATCTTCAAAAAGAAAATAAATGTGCGAGTACAGGCAGCAATTGGTTACACTCAAAAGGTTCATTACTCCACTCCTACTCACCCGTTGATGGTAATCTGATCGCCTCTGTTACAATCACTGACAAGGAGAGCTATGAAAAAATAATTCAAACGGCACAGGAAGCTTTTTTGCAATGGCGAATGATCCCCGCACCTGCCCGTGGGGAGATCATAAGACAAATTGGTGAAGCGCTTCGTGAATATAAAGAGTCGCTTGGTAAATTAGTTTCTTATGAAATGGGAAAAAGCCTGCAGGAAGGTTATGGTGAAGTACAGGAGATGATCGACATCTGTGACCTGGCTGTGGGCCTTTCAAGGCAGCTCTATGGCTTAACTATGCATAGTGAACGAAAGGGTCACCGGATGTATGAGCAATGGCACCCGCTGGGAATTGTAGGAATTATTTCCGCATTTAATTTCCCGGTTGCAGTATGGAGCTGGAATAGCATGCTGGCCTGGATTTGCGGTGATGTTTGTGTATGGAAGCCATCTGAAAAAACTCCGTTATGCGCGGTGGCCTGTCAGCACATCATTGCAAAAGTATTTGCAGCCAATAACATTCCTGAAGGTGTTTGTAATTTGATCATTGGCAATCGTGATGTGGGCGAATGGATGGCAAATGATCAACGAATTCCCCTTATATCAGCAACGGGATCTACAAGAATGGGCAAAGCTGTCGGCAGCGCAGTAGCAGCAAGGTTAGGAAAAGCTTTGCTTGAATTAGGTGGCAACAATGCGATTATTATTTCAAAAGAGGCAGATATAGAAATTGCGATTCGCGGGGCCGTTTTTGGAGCCGTTGGTACGGCAGGCCAGCGATGCACCACAACCCGTCGTCTCGTTATCCATGAGGATATTTATAATAATGTAAAAGACAGGCTTATTTCAGCCTATAAAAAACTTACGATTGGTGATCCATTAATGGAAAAAAACCTTGTTGGACCATTGATTGATAAAGATGCCGTGAATATGTACCTGGAAGCAATTGAAAAATGTAAGTCAGAAGGAGGAAAATTTATTATTGAAGGAGAAGTATTAACAGGAGATGGTTACGAAAGCGGTTGTTACGTAAAACCATCTGTTGCTGAAGTAGAACCTCATTTCAAAATTGTGCAACAGGAAACTTTTGCCCCTATTTTATACCTGCTCAGGTATAAGAATATGGATGAGGCCATCGCCATACAAAATAACGTTCCGCAAGGTTTATCATCCTCCCTGATGACCTTGAATCTTCGTGAAGCCGAACAATTTCTCTCTCATGCCGGAAGTGACTGTGGTATTGCAAATGTAAATATTGGCACAAGCGGGGCCGAGATCGGAGGCGCCTTTGGTGGAGAAAAAGAAACCGGCGGAGGCAGGGAAAGCGGCAGTGATGCCTGGAAAAATTACATGCGGAGACAGACAAATACAATAAATTATACTACAAATCTGCCTCTTGCGCAGGCGATCAAGTTTGATTTATAAAATTTATTTAGCATTTTTACGTTTAATATCCATCCCGACCCGTCGGGATTCCTTTGATTAACCAAATCCAAAGCAATGAAAAAATCAGGACTTATCCTGCTTATACTTCTCCTTGCAGTATTATTTTCAAATTCACAATTAAGAGTCGGTATTGCAGGCGGACCCAGTGTTTCGTCGGTGAAGGAAATAAATAATCTTCCCGGCTGGGATTCGATCAGGAACAACTATTCTTCCAGGACCGGCATCCATGTTGGTTTTATTGCCGACATACGATTGTCTCGAAAATCAAAATTTTATTTTCAACCCGGAGTCTTTTTTTATAATAAGGGAAGAAAATATACCGCTCCAAATGACACAATAGGCGCCATAAAAACTTATACATTTTCGCAATTTTTGAATTACATGGATATGCCTTTGAACCTTGTTTTAAAGCTTTCCCTGGGTCAAAAGGTTCGATTTATTCTGGGAGGCGGTCCCTATTTTTCATTTTTCTATAATGGAAAAGAAAAAACAGAAACATCCTATAACAACGGTACGTTTGAAACCTCTGAAAATAATGACTTGCCTGTAGGTACAAGGACCAATCAATACAAAACGTTTGACTATGGCGTGAATGCCCTGGCAGGCTTCGAGATCGGACGCATTTCCCTAACGGGCAACTATAGCCGTGGGCTTGGAGATTTTTTTACTCCTTCTTATAACGGACATCTTAACCACAGGGTCATTGGAGGCACTCTTGCTATTTATATAGGCAATCCTGATAAAAATGAAACAAAACCGGAAGTAAAAATAAAGGACAGGGACAAAGATGGAATTGCGGATAAGGATGATAAATGTCCGGACGAACCTGGCACGGCTGCTACAGGAGGCTGTCCTGATAAAGATGGAGATGGTATTGCCGACAAAGATGATAAATGTCCGAATGAGCCTGGAACAATACTCAATCATGGTTGTCCCATTCGTGATACTGATAAAGATGGAATACCCGATGACCAGGATAAATGTCCAACTGTAGCCGGAGTAGCCAGGTACAATGGATGCCCGATTCCTGATACTGATAAAGACGGCATAAACGATGAAGAAGACAAATGCCCGACAGTGCCGGGTGTAGCAAGATACAATGGTTGTCCTGTACCTGATACTGATAAAGATGGTGTAAATGATGAAGAAGACAGATGCCCCACTGTTCCCGGACCAAAAGAGAATAATGGTTGCCCTGTCATTAAGAAAGAGATTGTTGAAAAAGTAAATTTAGCAGCCCGCCGCATTCAATTTGAAAAAGCAAAGGCTAATCTTTTACCTGCATCATTGCAAGTATTGGATGAGGTTGTAAAAGTTCTTACACAAAATCCCGAATTAAAACTATCGATAGAAGGACATACAAGCAATAATGGCATCTATGAAGAAAATATGAAACTGTCCCGCCAGCGTGCAGATAAAGTGAAAGAATACTTCATTTCAAAAGGGATTAGTCCAACCCGCTTGCATGCCGAGGGATTCGGACCCAATAAACCGTTAAATAATGGTAAAACTGATTCGGAGCAAGCGTTAAACCGTCGTGTAGAATTAAAATTGAGCAACCAATAAGAATAAACCTGCGTCAAATCAATTAGTCCCGGAATAATTCGGGACTTTTTCATAAAAAAGTATGAATGGTTTTATAAAAAATGGCTTTCTTGCTTACTTGCGGTATGAAACATGCCCGTTTCACTTAATTTCGCACCATTTTATTTCTGATATTTCTGAATTATAAAACAACAACTAATGAATAAAAAAATCAAACGTTTCTTATTGTTTTCGGTTATTGCAGCTTTGGTATTTACTTCCGGATTTGCACAAACATCCGTGAAGCAACAAGTGCCAAATGGCTGGCACCTGATGAGTAAACAAACAAGTGGCTACTATGGAATTGGTCTTGACAAAGCATATGAATTCCTGAAAGGCAAAAAAAGCGCCCCGGTTATTGTAGCAGTAATTGACTCAGGTGTAGATACTACGCATGAAGATCTGAAACCAATCTTATGGACCAACCCCGGGGAAATACCGGGCAATGGTATCGATGATGATAAGAATGGATACGTAGATGATGTGCATGGATGGAATTTTATCGGTGGCCGTGATGGAAAAAATGTAAAAGAAGATTCTTATGAAGCCGCCCGGGTTTATCACCAGTATAAAAGCCAGTTTGAAAATATTACGGATACTTCTTCCTTGTCAAAAGAAGATAAAGACAACTATTATGTATGGGCAAGAGCAAAGGGACAGGTAGTGGGTGAAGTGGATCTGTCCTTACTTGAAAAATATCAGCAGATCGAAAAAGATATGATCCTTGGAGATTCTGTTATCCAGGTTGATCTGAAAAAAAAGGAATACAACTGCAAAGATCTTGATGGCTACAATCCTGCTTCGATAGCTGCTCAAAAGCTTAAACAAACGATGACGTATATCTGCGGACTTAATAAAAACACGGATATCACAAACGAACAGATCATCGAAGATCTTGAAGGTGAGATCAGGAAAATGGAAGCGGCAAAAGAAGCGCCGGAAGATTTTCGCGGACAAATTGTAAAAGATAATTACAGTGATTTCAATGATCGTTTTTATGGAAATAATGATGTAATGGCCAATACTCCTTTTCATGGAACTCACGTATCCGGGATCATTGCAGCCGTAAGAAATAATGGTTTAGGCATTGATGGCATTGCAGACAATGTAAGAATTATGATGATACGCGCCGTGCCTGACGGGGATGAGCATGATAAAGATATCGCTTTAGCGATACGCTATGCAGTTGATAACGGAGCAAAAGTGATCAACATGAGTTTTGGAAAAGGTTTTTCACCGCAGAAAGAATGGGTGGATGATGCGGTAAGATATGCACAAAGCAAAGGTGTGTTACTCGTTCATGCTGCCGGTAATGATGCGGCTGATATTGATACTGCATGGAACTTTCCGACCCCTGTTTTTAAAACTGATGGCAAGAGAGCCAGCAACTGGATTACTGTTGGCGCCAGTGGCGATCCACAATTAGGGGGCGTTGTTGCCAATTTTTCAAATTATGGTAAAGATGAAGTAGATGTATTCGCCCCGGGTGTACAAATTTATTCAACCATACCCGGTGGTAATACTTATGGTGAGGCACAGGGAACAAGTATGGCCTCCCCGGTTGTTGCCGGTGTTGCAGCATTGATACTTGAATACTTTCCTAATCTTACAGCTGAACAGGTAAAATTTGCAATTGAAAAATCCTCGGTTAAACCTGATATAAAAGTTAAGAATCCCGGCACTGGTGAGGAAGTTAATTTAAGTGATATATCCAGATCGGGAGGAATATTAAATGCCTATGAAGCAGTGAAACTCGCATCCACATTGAAAGGTGAAAGAAAACCGGAGAATGTAAAAACAAAATCGACAGTAAAGCCTGAGAAGAAAGGATAAATTCAGAGAATAGCTAATAGATAAAAGAGAAAGGTTCCTTCAATAGGAACTTTTCTGTTTTTAACAACTGTAATACAGAATAATTTTAGAAGTAAGTGATAAAAGAGCTCAACACAAAAAAATTCTTTGCTCCTTGAGAATTTTTTCTTTGCGCCATTGCGTGAAATAAAAAGCTGAATAGGGATCAGAATGCACAAGTGAGTGACACAACAGGTGCCGGGCAGAATTACCAAAGCCGGATAACAAACATAAGTTCAAACCTAAAACCTCCTTATATTTGTGATTCACCAATTTTGAATTGATGGCGAAACAAGTTGAAGATTTTGATGCGAATCTGACGGGTGAAGAAGGAAAAACCGAAGAAACAAAGTCGAGCTGGTTCAAGCGCATCAAAAAAGGTATCAATACCAAGACTTCAGAAAAAAAAGAAACGCCGGAAGGGTTATGGACGAAATGTCCCGAATGCAATTATATCTGCACTGTATCTGAACTCCGTGATCATTTGTTTGTTTGTCCAAAATGCGGCTATCATCATCGGATTGGAAGCACTGAATACTATGAACTGTTGTTTGACAATAAAGAGTTCATTGAGCTCTTCGATAATATTCGCAGTGTTGATTACCTGGAGTTCACTGACCTGAAGCCCTATAAAAAACGTCTTGAAGAGATCTGGAATAAAACGGACCTGAAAGATTCTATGCGGGTAGCCGTGGGAAAATTAGGAGGACATGATATTGTGATTGCTGCAATGGATTTTGAATTTATTGGCGGTTCGCTGGGCAGTGTAATGGGAGAAAAATTTTCAAGAGCTGTTGACTATTGTCTTAAAAACAAATTTCCTTACCTAGTGATTTGCAAAAGCGGGGGCGCACGCATGATGGAAAGCGCTTTTTCATTGTTGCAGTTGGCCAAAACAAGCGGTAAACTATCCCAGCTCAGCGATGCAAAACTTCCCTACATTAGTTTATTGACCGATCCGACTTTTGGCGGCATCTCCGCATCGTTTGGTATGCTTGGCGATCTCAATGTTGCTGAGCCGGGTGCATTGATCGGATTTGCAGGGCCCCGGGTGATCAGGGAAACAATTAAAAAAGATCTGCCCGAAGGATTTCAAAGGAGTGAATTTATTCTCGAGCATGGTTTCCTTGATTTTATCATTGCACGTAAAGATCTGAAAGAAAGATTAGCCACTGTATTGGGATTGTTCAAAAATTAAAAACGAATTCTGTTCTCTTTCTTCGTTTCATTATTAAGTTTAAATTCTAACTGATCGTTATGAGAAACAATTTTATTATTGGCATAGCAATCTCAGCTATGTTCATCCGTTGTTCAACTTCGACAAGCAAAACAAGCCAGGCAGATCGTCTTGCCAAAGCTTCAAGAGAAAATAAAAATGGCTGGATCTATGTTCACCTGGAAGGCTCCCCTTCTGATATCGGCTATCAGCACGGCTATTTATTAGCTGATGATATTGATACAAGCATCCAGGCTGTATCGTATATGTTGCAACACGATACGCACAGGGACTGGCAATTCTATCGTAATGCTGCCAGAAATTTTTTATGGGATAAACTTGATCGTGAATATAAGGACGAGATCAACGGCATCGTGGAAGGATTGCAATCAAAGAAAAAAAATTATGATAGCCTTGATGTGACTGCCTATAATGCTTTGGAAGAACTTGCCTTTTATTATGTGCCGATGCTGGATAATATTGCAAACGCCGGCAGTGGGAATAACAAGGCTCCTGGTAATTGCAGTGCGTTCATCGCTACAGGCAGTTATACAAAGGATGGAAAAATTGTGATCGGCCATAATAACTGGACAGAATATATGATCGGCCAACATTGGAATGTGATAGCAGATATTGTTCCTGAAAAAGGTCATCACATGCTTATGGATTGCATGCCGGGTTTTATCCACAGCGGTGATGATTTTGTGATATCTGATAACGGCATCCTGATCACTGAAACAACCATTACTCAATTCAATTTGTTTGATTCAACCGGGTTACCCGAATTCATGCGAGCCCGAAAAGCTGCACAGTACAGCAATAGCATTGACGATGTAATAAAAACTTTTACAACAGGCAATAATGGCGGCTATGCCAATGACTGGCTGATCGGAGATACGAAAACAAACGAAGTGGCCAAACTGGAACTTGGTTTAAAAGATTACCGGGTATGGCGCAGCAAAGACACAGCGATGATCGGGTCAAATTTTCCAAGTGATCCAAAATTGATAAAAGAAGAAACCACTTTCAATGTTAATGACGCGACCACATCGCCCAATGCCCGCAAGAAACGGATGGAACAATTGGTTCTTGTTAATTTGAAAGGAAAGCTCGATGCCGAAACGGGCAAACAGATCGAAGCAGACCATGTGGATGCCCTGCAAAATGCAAACGCAAATAATCGTTGCGTGATTTGTGGTCATATTGATGAAGATCCAAAAGGTTGCGTGGAATGGAGTTTAGCGCCTTATTCACCGATGGGAGCCGTGCAGGGGAAAGTTACCACGTCTGATCTTGCAAAGAACATGCAATTCTGGGCGCATATGGGTCATCCCTGTGGTGAAAGTTTTATTGGAGAAAAGTTTTATAAACTCCACCCCGAATATGCCTGGGAGAATAAATACCTGAATAATATGCTTGCTTATCCCTGGACTTTGTTTTCGGCGAAGAAGTAAAATAGACCGCTTTCATAATTGAAAAGTTCATAGAATCCTTTACTTTATAGTAAAGAACCAAGAAAAAATCATCAAAAAAGTTAATTTCTCAAAAGCTTATCAGTTCCGTTATGATCCTTTTTTTCTCCCGGGCTAAAATCATTACTGCTAAGTTCTATTATCCTTAATTCAACAGGTGCGTTCTGTTGCTAATACTAACCGACCCGCCAGATATTTTGCGAACATTTATGGAAAAACAATGCAGGCAATAGAAAAAAAGATGATACCCATGAATAAACCGGGGCAATCACAGAGAGGAAAAAATAAAAGATCGTGAGATCATTCTCCGAAAATAAACTTCATGGCAAAATGCCTTATTTTTTTGTTGAATCCGCGGGCATGAAATTGATAACCTTCTTTACAGTAGCGCAGTCTTTTTGACCATATGGATTTTTGGATTGTTCAGTTTCACTGATCCAGTTGCCTGAAGTATCGTCCCCAAAAGCAGAAGTACATTCCACCCAATACAATTTGGAAAGATCATAACGGATCGTAAGCAAAAGGGTAAATAATTCATTTGAGAAAAGATTCAATGATTCTCTCTTAGCCTGTAAAGACGGGTCACCCGACATTCCGCTGATCTCAGTCCTTGTATCATTCCAGATTGTAATAGCCGTCTCATAAATAGAAGAATCCTTTTTCAACTCTTCTATTTTCAGACTATCAAGTGCCGTTTTTAGTTTGCCGGCGTTTTTGTTGATTGAAATGGTATCTCCCTTTACAAAATCCCCGGTCATGCTGTAATAGCTGCTCATAATATCTTCCATAGATTGGTTAAACTGCATGCTGTGCTTGCTCACTTTAAGGGCAACCCCTTTAGAGTTTCCAAAAATTCTCTTTTCCCTTCCAATAACATAATACCATACGAGGATACCTGCAATCAATATAGCATAGATCAGTAAAACTTTTTTCATCGATTCAGAAAATTCATGTAAAAATAAATGAAATAAAGCGAGTAGTGAATAGCAAGTGGCAACTAGGTAAAGAATCATTTATTTTTGCAAAAATCTGAAAAGTCAATAAGCCAGGTATCTTATAATTTTTTCGCCTGAAAGTTCCAATGACTTATTTGACTCAATGACTTATTTGACAATTTATGCTCGCAGGACTACAAAATGTAACATTTGAATTTGGCGCCCGTGCACTTGTGGAAGAGGCTACCTGGCATATTCAGCCCAATGAAAGAATCGGTTTGATCGGTTACAACGGAACGGGAAAATCAACTCTTTTAAAGTTATTGGTGGGAGAATACCAGCCTTCAAAAGGGGCTGTGGAAAGAAGCCGTGGCATGACCATCGGTTACCTTCACCAGGACTTGCTGAGTTTTGACACCAATGATTCCATACTCAATGTCGCGCTCGGTGCATTTGAAAAAATTTTACAGCTGGAAAAAGAAATTGAAGAATTAGGAAGACAATTGGAAAAATTATCCCCCTCCATTGGAGAGAGCGGCTCGAAAGAGCCGGGGGAGGCAGCACTGCACGAGTATAGTGATAAGCTTCATGAACTTGAGACTCTGGGCGGATATAATATTCATCATAAAACAGAAGAGGTGTTGCAGGGGCTTGGATTTGCCAACAGTGAACTGCAACGACCCTACCGGGAGTTCAGCGGCGGATGGAGAATGCGTGTATTGCTTGCAAAAATGATCTTACAACAACCTGATCTTTTATTATTGGATGAACCGACAAACCATCTTGATCTGCCTTCCATTGAATGGCTCGAAAAATATTTGCAGCATTACCAGGGTTCAGTAGTGATTGTTAGCCATGATAAATATTTTTTGAATCGCATGGTGACAAAGATCGTTGAGCTTTACCAGCAGCAATTGTTTATTTATAGCGGCAATTATGATTTTTATGAAAAAGAGAAAGCGATCAGGATAGATCTTCAGCAAAAATCGTATGAAAACCAGCAGGATTATATTCGTCAAAATGAAAGACTGGTGGAGCGGTTCAGGGCGAAGGCAAGCAAGGCTGCAATGGCACAAAGCCTTATTAAAAAACTGGAAAAACTCGACCGCATTGAAGAACCTAACATTGAAAGACCCAATATCAGGATCAATTTCCGTATTGATAAAACGCCCGGAAAAGTACTGGTTGAGTTAAACGACATTTCAAAATCCTTCGGAGAAAATGTAATTGTCGAACATACAAAAGCTGAAATTGAACGCGGTGATAAAATTGCATTGATCGGCGCCAATGGAAAAGGAAAATCGACATTGCTTCGCATCATTGCAGGCACAGAAAAATTCACCGGTGAAAGAAAATGGGGCCACAACGTAGATGAGGCATTTTATGCACAGCATCAACTGGAAGCATTAAACATAAATAATACGGTGCTTGATGAAATGAAAGAATGTGGGAGCCAGAAAACAGACCTCGAATTAAGAACTTTACTTGGTTGTTTTCTTTTCAGTGGTGATGAGGTAGAGAAAAGAATAAAAGTATTGAGCGGAGGAGAAAAAGCAAGAGTGGCTTTGGCAAAAACAATCATCAGCAAGGCGAATTTTTTATTGCTTGATGAACCAACCAATCACCTCGATATGCACAGCAGTGACCTGCTGGTTGAGGCATTGACCCGGTATGAAGGCAGTTATATTTTAGTTAGTCACGACAGGTATTTCATTTCCAAAACGGCAAACAAGATCTGGGAAATTGTGGATCATAAGATTAAAGAATTTAAAGGAGGGTATGAAGAATACGTGGAATGGAAGGAAAGGATGCAAAGATCAGAAAAGTCAAATGAGTCAAATCAGTCAAAGGATAAGGGGCAGGAAACAAAGGACCTGCCTGCTGCGCCTTCGCTGAAGCTTCAGCGGAGCAAGGCCGGACAG
>JBIOGV010000067.1:0-14587 GCA_044448365.1 Chitinophagales bacterium | reverse complement strand
GGATCTTTCTGTAGTTTCTTCTTCACAGGCAGAAAGCATAAAAAAATCCCTGGATAATATTGGAGCAAAAGATGCCTATATCCAGGATCTGCAAACAGCCCTCGCAAGAAAAGATTCACTGAACATGGCTTTAGTAATGAATTTAAAGGGTGCGATCGGTAACATTGATGATAAAGACATCAACATAAAAGTGGATAAAGGAGTGGTGTATATCGATATTTCGGATAAACTCCTATTCACAAGCGGTCGTTATGAAGTGACAAAAAATGCAAAGCAGGTGCTGGGCAAAGTAGCCCAGGTCTTAAAAAATCAGCCGGACATTGAATTTATGGTGGAAGGACATACTGATAATATTCCTTATCAAAATGGTGTTTTGCTGGATAACTGGGACCTGAGTGTAAAAAGAGCTACCTCCGTTATTCGCATTCTTCAAAATCAATATGGACTCGATCCTGCTAAAATGGCTGCTGCCGGCAGAAGTGAATACAAGCCGCTTACTTCCAATGATACGCCGGATGGACGTGCTGCCAATCGCAGAACAAGGATTGTTATTTTACCTCAGTTAGATCAATTTTTTAAATTGCTGGAACCAAAGAAAGGATAGCTTTTATCAAACCAAAAAAAAGAAAACCATCTCGTTAAGGGATGGTTTTTTAATTCGATTGCCGGATGTTCCAGTACTCCAATGATTAATTTTTTAACTTGTAGCAGATCAACAACCGCAGTTGAAAAAATTTCTGCTGATATCATTCCTGATTTTTATTTGTACAGCCTGGTCCTGTCTTATTCAAAAACAAGGAGCCCAATCGCTTTATGAATTGCAAAACACTGTTACAAATATTCCTGCAGATGATTCTTTATCAATTTTACCGGCACCGGTAACAGAAGAAGGGAATGCAGAAGAAGGTTATAAATATCTCGTGGAAGGAAATGCGTTCAGTACTGGCATTCCTGCAGGAATTTATAGGGTCATAAACAAATTAAAGAACAGTAAAATGGCCAATGCAGCCGGTTACGGCAAATTTGCGATAAATGACTTTGTGATTTTTAAAAATGAAAACGGTACATTGACTGCAACACCGGGGTGCTTATATTGTCATGCACAGCAATTCAACGAAAAACTCATTATAGGATTAGGCAATAGTTATAGCAATTTCACGGGAAACCCTGCACCTTACTTAAAACTTATTGAAAAGGAAATAAAAATTATCTATGGAAAAAATTCCAACGAATGGAAAACAGCTGAACCAGCTTTCGAAGCGCTGCAGGCTTTGTATAAAAAGATACAAACCCAAATGCTCGGTCCCACCCCGGCACAGAAGATCGGGGAAGTTATGGCGTCACATCGTGACCCTGTGACCCTGAAATTTCGCGCTGATACCAGTTATTTTTCAACCCCCGATGCAGTGATACCGGAAGATGTACCTGCGTTGTGGATCACTAAAAAAAGAAAGGCATTTACAGTAAATGCGATGAGACAAGGCAGCTTCCTGAAACATCTTGCAAGCCCCACCATTATTGCATTTAAGGATACAGTTGAAGCAAGAGAAATTTATAACCATATGAAGGATGTATGGGCATATATCAAAACACTCAGCCCACCCAGGTATCCTTTTGCAATCGATCAGGGTTTAGCTGGTAAGGGCAAAAGAATTTTCATACAGGCATGTTCTCGCTGCCATGGCCGGTACGATGCAGAGGAGGAGTATCCAAATAAATTAATACCGGGAAATGAGATAGGGACAGACTCACTGATGTGGAAGTATTTCATAAGATATCCCGAAGCAAGCGAATGGTTCAACAAAAGCTGGTTTGCCGCTTCGGAATCTCCCGCATTTTTAAGACCTCAGCCTGGTTACGTGCCTCCCCCGCTTGATGGAGTATGGATCACTGCTCCCTATTTTCATAATGGTTCTGTTCCGACAATAGAAAATGTATTGAATAGCAAAACCCGCCCGAGGTACTGGAAAAGAAATTTTAATAAAGAAGAATATGATTATAAAAACCTGGGATGGCGCTATAAAACCTTATCCAAACCGGGCGGAAAGAAAACTTATAATACTGACGTACCCGGATACGGAAATTATGGTCACAGTTTCGGAGATCACCTGACCGAAGCAGAAAGAAAAGCAGTAATTGAATATCTGAAGACATTGTAATTTATGATTCAGCACTAACCAATAAAAGATATTTTTGCAGTTATGAGCAAAGTAAAAATAGGACTCGTGCAAATGAGTTGCACAGGCGATAAAGATGAAAATCTTCACAAAGCAATCAGCAAAATAAAAAAGGCGGGTGATGAGGGTGCGCAGATTGTTTGCCTGCAGGAATTATTTACATCTTTATATTTCTGTGATAAAGAAAATTATGACAATTTCAAACTGGCAGAATCCATCCCTGGACCTGCTACCGAGGTTTTGTGTAAGATCGCCGAAGAAAATGGTGTGGTGATCATCGCTTCTTTATTTGAAAAAAGAACGCAGGGTATTTATCACAATACAACAGCGGTAATTGACGCAGGTGGAAACTATCTCGGCAAGTATCGCAAGATGCATATCCCGGATGATCCTGCCTATTATGAAAAATTTTATTTTACCCCGGGTGATCTTGGTTATAAAGTCTTCAAAACAAAATTTGCGAACATCGGAGTGCTCATCTGCTGGGATCAATGGTATCCAGAGGCTGCAAGAATTACTTCGTTGATGGGTGCAGATATTTTATTTTATCCAACGGCAATCGGGTGGGCTGTTTCACAGGATGAAGCCACGAATACAGAACAGTATAATGCCTGGCAAACGATTCAGCGCAGTCATGCAGTGGCAAATGGCGTGCATGTGGTCAGTGTAAATCGCGTGGGAGTTGAACAAAACGGCGAAATGAAATTCTGGGGTGGATCATTTATTTCAAATCCTTTTGGGACCATACTGGTCCAGGGATCGCATGATAAAGAAGAAGTAATTGTTTACGAAATTGATACAGAAAAAACAGATAGTTACCGAACCCATTGGCCATTTCTTCGCGATCGCAGAATAGATTCTTACCAGCCCATTACAAACAGGTTTATTGATGATGTTAAATAATATTCAACTCTCAATATTCAATTTTCAATGATCACGATAAAAAATCATAGTTGAACATTGAGAATTGAATGTTATTATTGATAATGGATTCACCCACTCCCAAACAACTTGGTTATTATTTCCCGGCTGAATTTGAACGGCATGAAGCTACATGGCTGAGCTGGCCTCATAAGGAAGCAAGCTGGCCGGGCAAAATTCATACAATCTATCCATACTACTGTCAATTTATAAAAGAACTGACTGCAGGTGAAAAAGTTCGCATCAATGTAAACGATGAAGCAATGAAACAGTTTGCTACCGTTCACTTGTTAAAGGAAAAAGTTGATTTAAATAAAGTTGAATTTTTCTTTCATCCTACTAATGATGCCTGGTGTCGCGATCACGGACCGGCCTTTTTAATAAACCCAAATGCAGAGAAGAAGAAAATAATTGTTGACTGGAACTACAATGCCTGGGGAAACAAATATCCGCCATTTGATCTGGACGATGTAGTCCCAACCCTGATCGCAAAATATTATGACCTTCCTGTTTTTGATCCGGGAATCATTATGGAAGGCGGGTCTGTTGATTTTAATGGCAAAGGAAGTTTGATCACATCAACCGCTTGTTTGTTAAACCAAAACAGAAATCCTGATCTCAACCGGGAGCAAATAGAAAATTATTTATTGAATTATTACGGGGTTGATCAAATTCTTTGGGTAAATGAAGGAATAGTGGGTGATGATACAGACGGGCATATTGATGATACTGTCCGTTTTGTTAATGAAGACACAGTGATCGCTGCTGTCGAAGAAAATAAAAACGATGAGAATTACCGGCTATTACAAAATAATTTGAAAGAGCTCGGGCAAATGAGATTATTGAATGGGAAACAACTGAATATTGTGGAACTTCCAATGCCTGATGAAATAATTTATGAAGACCAGCGGTTGCCCGCATCCTATGCAAATTTTTATATTTCCAATCATGCTGTAATAGTTCCAACCTATCGTTGCAATAAAGATGAAAAGGCGCTTGAAATTATCCGGCAATGTTTTCCCGGGCGGAAAATTGTGGGAATTGATTCCACAGAAATCATCTGGGGCCTTGGAAGCTTTCATTGCCTGAGCCAGCAGGAACCGGTTGTATAAGTTTTTCAGGAAATTTTCTTAAAGTAAAAGCATGATCAGTTCATACCTAAACCAGTTATCATAAAAAATAGAATTATTACTGTACACGATTGCGATACAAGGAACCATAAGTAGAATTACTTGTCAGCATATAAAATTGTTTAAAATAATTTCAGCTATGTTATATTCGCAAACTTTGCAAATGAATTACCTAACTTTATTATAACCGACTGTTGCCATGGCTACGATTATCGATATTAAATTACCGAAAGCAATTGCTGCGGCTCTGCGAATACCTCAAAATGACCCACAAAGACAACAACTCCGGGTTTTGAAAAAATTATTGAGAAAAGCAAGATTTACTGAATTCGGTCAGCGTTATTTATTCGATGAAATTTTATTCAGCAATAATATCCGGCAATCTTTCCAGGATTTTGTTCCTGTATATGACTATAACAAAATTTATGAACAGTGGTGGAAAAAAACACTTGATGGAGTCCCTGATGTAACCTGGCCGGGCAAAATAAAATATTATGCCCTTAGCTCCGGCACCTCTGAAGCCGCCAGTAAATATATTCCCATAACAAAGGATATGCTGCGCAGCAATACCATTAATTATTTGCGTCAACTAATTACATTATTCAGCTATGAACGATTACCACGCGGTGCTATGACCAAAGGTTTTTTAATGATCGGCGGAACGACAGATCTGCAAAAAGGAAAAGCAGGCTGGTATTCGGGAGATTTAAGCGGAATATTAGCAAAAAAGAGACCTTTTTGGTTTCAAAGTTTCTATAAACCAGGCGGGCACATCGCAGCCATTAAAGATTGGAATCAAAAACTAAACGAAATTGTAGAACACGCAAGAGAATGGGACATTGGTTATATCGTGGGGGTCCCGGCGTGGTGCCAGATGTGTATGGAAATGGTAATAGAACATTATGGTGTAGATACTATTCATGATATCTGGCCCAACTTCGGATTTTTTGTTCATGGTGGAGTGGCATTTGAGCCTTACAAAAAAGGATTTGAAAAATTGTTGGGTAAACCAATTGTTTACATTGAAAACTATTTGTCCAGTGAAGGATTTATTGGTTATAAAGATCGTGAGAATGCAAAAGGAATGCGGCTGATATTGAACAATAACATTTACATGGAGTTTGTTCCTTTTGATGAAAAAAATTTTGATACGGAAGGAAAAATGATTGACAACCCAACTGCTTTGATGATCCACGAAGTGGAAGAAAATAAAGATTATGCCTTATTGATCAGTACAAATTCCGGTGCATGGCGTTACTTGTTAGGTGACACCATCCGTTTCGTTGATAAAAAAAGAGCCGAGGTAATAATTACAGGAAGAACAAGACACTACCTGAGCCTGGTTGGCGAACACCTCAGTGTAGAAAATATGACCCGGGCGCTTGAAATGGCAAGTGATGAAATGAATGTAAGTATTCCTGAATTTACCGTGACCGGCTTCCCCTATGAAAATCTATTTGCACATAAATGGTATGTAGCCTGTAATGACCATGTGGATGCAAATGAATTAATAAAAAAAATTGATGAAAAAATCTGTACGCTTAATGACGATTATGCCGTTGAAAGAACAAGTGCATTAAAAAAGGTTTTTATTGAAGTATTGCCCGAGGAAAAATTTATGCAGTTCATGGCACAAAAAGGAAAGCTTGGAAGTCAGCACAAATTCCCAAGGGTTTTAAAGGGAAAAACGCTTGAGGCCTGGAATAAATTTCTTGAAAATGGCAGTCCTGAATAAATAGGTCTAAAACCCCTTATTAATCTGATTAATCCTGTAATTTTGTGCCCCATTTCAATAAATGTCTCAACTATTCGAAAAAATTGATAAAGCCCGTTTGCCCCGTCATATAGCAATCATCATGGATGGCAATGGACGCTGGGCGAAAGAACACGGACACGACAGGCTTTTTGGACATTTTCATGGAGTAGAAAGTGTGCGCAATATTGTAGAAGGATGCGCTGAATTGGGAATAGAGTATCTCACTCTTTACGCTTTTTCAACCGAAAACTGGGACAGGCCCGAATATGAGGTGGTTGGACTTATGGAGTTACTGGTAAATACCATTCGCGATGAAGTTGAGAATCTGCATAAAAATAATATCAAGCTTCACGTTATCGGTAACATGAGTATGCTTCCTGTTTATGCACGAACCGAATTAAATGAGGCGCTTGAATTCACAAAAAATAATACCGGTCTCAACCTGGTAATGGCACTAAGCTATAGTGGGCGTTGGGAATTACTAAATGCGGTCAAAAACATTGCGCACGAGGTAAAACAGGGGCGGATAAATATTGAACAAATTGATCAAACCACACTGCAGCATTTTTTATGTACCAGCAACTTCCCGGACCCCGAATTAATGATACGAACCAGTGGAGAATTCAGGATCAGCAATTTTTTATTGTACCAATTGGCATACGCGGAATTATATTTTACTAATGTCCGTTGGCCTGATTTCAGAAAGGAAAACCTGTACGAAGCCATTATTGATTATCAGAACAGGGAAAGAAGATTTGGAAAAACAAGCGAGCAGGTTGAATCAGCAATCAAATAACAAAAAAAAATCAATGAATATGACGGATACGGCCTATGCGACTCACTCCTGCCCGCCTCATTTCTTTAACAAAACACTTTCAATATTTCCCGTTAATTTGCCGGCCGAATCGAAGTTTCGCTCTGTAAATACGAGCAGCATTGTATGCCCGAAGATATTCTTCGGCAAAGGATTTCCAGACTGATTGAATACAAAACCATGCAACGACTTTTTTTGAGAACAACTATTTTAATAGCCATTCTTTTTTCTGTATCCATTTTGCATGCTCAGAATGATACCACTAAACCAGTCACCGATAGCTCCAGGCTGATTTCCGATACCACCAGGCCAACTTCTGTCGATCCCGCTCTTCTTGCCCTGGAAAATGCCAAGATTCCAAAGGAATATAGTATCGCCGGTATCAGTCTTTCCGGTATCAGGTATCTGGATACTTCCATTGTTCTCTCAATCGCCAGTATCCAGGTGGGCGATAAGGCACTAATTCCGGGCGGAGATCTTTTTTCAAAATCTATTCAGAATTTATGGCGTCAAAAACTTTTTTCTGATATCCAGATTTACATTACAAAAGTAGAGGGCGATAATGTGTGGATAGAGATCAACGTAACGGAACGGCCACGACTGGGAAATTTTAAATTTGAAGGAATCAGAAAATCCGAGGTGGAAGATTTACAAGGTAAGATTGGCCTGGTTAAACAAACAATTATCACGGAAAACATGCGCCGGCATGCTGTAGAAGTCATAACCAAATTTTATGGCGACAAAGGTTTTAAAAATGTAAAAGTCCGGATTGAGGAAAAGCCGGATCCGAGTTTTGTTAATTCCAATTCAATCACTTTTATAGTTGACAAGGGGAAAAAGACACATATTGATAATATCTTTTTTACCGGCAATGATAATGTTTCTGATATCAAATTAAAAAAACAAATGAAGGGCACAAAGGAAATGACAAAAATGACTTTGCATCCCTCTAAAGAAACCAGTCCTTACGGAACAGACTCCAGCATGAATTTCAGTGATTACATAAAAGACTGGGGATTTCTTACTCCTTCAAAAACAAAAGCATTTCTCGATCCCTATTTTCGTTTTAAATTATTCAGCTCGGCAAAATTTGATTCAAAGAAATATGAAGAAGATAAAGAGAAGGTAGTTACCTATTACAACTCACTTGGCTATCGTGATGCACAAATTGTTGCTGACACACAATATAATTCGGCGAATGGAAACATAAATGTCGCTTTAAAGGTTATGGAAGGTCATAAATATTATTTTGGCAACATTGCCTGGAAAGGCAATGCAAAATATTCCGATTCCTTACTCACGGTCCTTCTCGGGGTTCATAAAGGTGATGTTTATAATATTGAAACATTAAATAAAAAATTAGGTACCCAATTGTCACCGGAAGGCGGCGACATCAGCAGCCTTTACCAGGATGATGGATATTTGTTTTTCCGCGTTGACCCGGTTGAAACGGCTGTTTACAACGATACGATAGACTATGAAATAAGAATAACCGAAGGCCCGCAGGCAAGAATAAAGAATGTAACCATTGCCGGAAATGAAAAAACAAAAGATTATGTGATCCGTCGTGAGCTGCGTACCATTCCCGGAGAATTATTCAATCGCTCCGAAATTATACGGTCAGTGCGTGAATTGGGTAATCTGCAATATTTCAACCAGGAAAAGATAAACCCCGGAGTTGTGCCCAATGCCGACGATGGAACTGTGGATATTAACTGGAGTCTTGAAGAAAAATCTTCAGATCAGCTTGAACTTTCTGCAGGTTGGGGTGGTGGTATTGGACTAACGGGAACTCTTGGAGTTTCCTTCAACAATTTTTCTATCAGGAATATTTTCAATAAAAAATCCTGGGACCCGTTGCCCCAGGGCGACGGACAAAAACTCAGCTTACGGTATCAGTCTAATGGCAGGGCCTTTAATTCCTATAACGCTTCTTTTACTGAGCCATGGTTGGGCGGAAAGAAAAGAAACCCATTAACATTGAGTTTTTATCATAGTAAATTCTCTAACGCATTCGATCCTTTAACGGGTTTGCCCGATAAGGCAAGATCTGATACTAATTTCTTAAAAACAATCGGTGTTTCAGTATCGTTTGGAAAACAACTTAAATGGCCGGATGATTTTTTCAGTCTTTTGTATTCGATCAACTATACACAATACAGCCTGAGTAATTACCCAATATTCCAGGGATTGAGTAACGGAACCTCAACCACCGTGAGTTTTAAACTTACCCTGCAACGTTCATCTGTTTTTGATCCGATTTTCCCACGCAGCGGTTCTAACTTTGTTGCCAGCGTGCAGGTAACTCCGCCATATTCATTACTCAACCCAAACCTTGTTGACTCAAAGAATCCATATAAAACTCCAGAATATCATAAATGGCGCTTTAATGCTGAATGGTATGTGCCAATTGGAAGGCCAAGCGGTGAGGATAAGAACAGGCAATTTGTTTTAAAGCTTGCAGCCAAGTACGGTTTTATGGGCCGCTACAACAAAAAACTTGATTTTTCTCCATTCGAAAGATTCCAGTTAGGTGATGCGGGCTTGACGAACAACTATGGTTTATTGGGGTATGATATTATTTCTCAACGTGGATATCCTGTATATGAAAATTCTGATCCAACGGTAAACCCTGATCAAAGCAGCGCTTCAAAATTCTTTACCATTTTTAATAAGTACACGCTGGAAATGCGCTATCCCCTTGTTACAAATCCAGGCAGTACCATTTATGGACTTGCATTTTTCGAAGCCGCCAATGGTTGGTATGATTTTAAAGATTACAATCCTTTCCGTTTGCGCAGAAGTACCGGCTTAGGCATGCGCTTCTTCCTGCCTATGTTTGGTTTACTTGGTTTTGATTATGGTATTGGATTAGATCGTTTGGCACCTAATGTGAAGCTTAAAGATGCATCCCGCTTTACGTTTATGCTTGGTTATGAGCCGGAATAGATTTTTATATATCAGCGATAAGATGTTTATCACCGTTCCTTGATCTGCATCCCGATAATTATCGGGATACAATAACAATTCTGATCACAATAAAATTTAGTGATATGAAAAAACTTTTTCTTGTTGCCTGTGGTTGTTTCGTGATCTCCATTACAGCAATTGCTCAAAAGTATGCCATCATTGATACCCGTTATATTCTTGATAAAATGCCTGAATATAAGACGGCGCAATCTAAGCTGGATGACATAGCTGCTGACTGGCAAAAAGAAATAGACAGCATGCAAACACAGCTTAACAGGATGTATAAGGATTATGATGCAGAGCAGGTAATGCTGAGTGATGACCTGAGGAAAAAAAGAGAGGATCAGCTTTTTGTTAAAGAAAAGGACTTACGGGATCTTCAGCGTAAACGCTTTGGTTTTGAAGGTGATTTGTTTAAAAAGAGGCAGGAACTTATAAAACCGGTGCAGGATAAGGTTTATGATGCAGTGCAAAAACTTGCTTCAACGCGGGGATATGAGCTGGTACTTGATAAAAGTGAAGGAATTACCGTTATCTTTGCCGACCCCAAACTTGATAAAAGCGATGATGTGTTAAGAGAATTGGGTGTTAAATAATAAATTATTTAATTCGCGGGCAACTAATCAAAGTAAAAAACAATCTTTAAAAATACAATACGGCCACCAAGCTGTACTATTCGAAGTTCAAATATTAAATCATGAAAAAAATCATTTCAGTAATAGTAATTGCTTTTGGGTTGTTGTCTGCCATCACTGCAAAGGCGCAAACAAAGATCGGATACATTAGAATTGATGATATGGTTGGCCTTATGCCTGATGCGGCTAAAATTGATACACTGTTGTCGATATATCAGCGTGATTCATTAAATTCTACTCTGAATAATATAGTGGTGGAATATCAGTATAAAGACAGCATGCTGACAAAAGTGGATACTTCAAAAACTCCCAAGCAGGTATTAGCTCAATTACACAACGACGTTAATGTGTTGGCTTACCAGATCCAAAACTGGCAAACCCTTGCCGGGCAGGCATACCAGAACAAACAAGAACAATTATTTGGACCCGTATACGAAAAAGTAATTACAGCGGTAAAAACAGTTGCAAAGGAAAAAGGGTACAGTTATGTTCTTTCGAAAGATGTTTTTTTGGTTGCACCCGATGGCGACGACCTGCTGCCTATTGTTGCTGCAAAGCTTGGAGTCAAAGTTCCGCCTCAGCTATTGCAAAAACCCGGCGTTAAAACAAATCAATAAAACTTAATTAAATATATTCAAAGCCCTGCCTTAAGCGGGGCTTCTTATTTTTGCATATGCCTTCACAAAATCCTATTGGTGTTTTTGATTCTGGTTACGGCGGATTAACTGTACTTAAGGAGATCATTAAAAAACTTCCGGATTACGATTATATTTATTTAGGTGATAATGCAAGAGCACCCTATGGTAATCGTTCATTCGAAACAGTTTACCGTTATACATTGGAATGTGTGCAATGGTTTTTTTCCCAGGGTTGCCAGTTAGTAATTCTTGCCTGCAACACCGCTTCTGCAAAGGCTTTGCGCACTATTCAGCAAAATGATCTTCCGAAAATTGACACAGGAAAAAGAGTTCTCGGTGTGATACGACCAACAGCAGAGGTAATTGGCAGTTTGTCTGAATCAAAACATATTGGAATTTTAGGAACAACCGGAACCATTAGTTCAAATTCTTATTTGCTTGAAATTGAAAAATTTTATCCCGGGTTAAAAATATACCAACAGGCTTGCCCGATGTGGGTGCCTTTAGTTGAGAATAATGAATTCGATAATCATGGTACAGATTTCTTTGTAAAGAAATATATTTTGCAACTGTTGCAACAGGATGAAGCGATCGATACAGTTTTATTGGCCTGTACGCACTATCCCTTGCTTCTGGATAAAATAAAAGAATACTCTCCCGCGGATATGAAAATCTTGACACAGGGAGAGATCGTGGCTAAAAGCCTTAAGGATTATTTGTCAAGGCATCCTGAGATTGAGATCAAATGCAGTAAAACAGGAAGCAGGCAATTTTATACTACAGATTCAACTGAAGATTTTGATAATCATGCAGGCAAGTTCTTTGGTGAACATGTACATTCAAAACATATGGATCTGAATGCCTGACAGCTGTAAAAACTCAAAACCTAACCCGGGAAACTAAGCCAGACCCCCGCTGAAACATGACCAATAAGGTTTACAAAGGCCTGGCTAAGAAAAAATACTATAAAGCTTTAACCTTATACTCTAAAACCTTACCTTTGCCGTCCTTTCACAAACCATAGATGTGGTGATCTATGGTGGAAAAAGAAACCAGGTCCGCTTCTCCCGGATCTTATTTCAAACAGTGAAAAAAAGAATTTTATGAAACGTACATTTCAACCACATCGGCGTCGCAGAAAATCGGTACATGGATTTCGGAAACGTATGCAAACAGCCAATGGCCGTAAGGTATTGGCAAGCCGCAGAAGAAAAGGCCGGAAAAAATTAAGTGTTTCCGATGAACGAAAACTGAAATAAGAATTAACATTGATACAAATGCGATAGCTTCGGAGTTTGACTTCGGAGCTATTTTATTATTAATAACCTGCGTTGTGGGAAAACGTTTTACACTTGGAAAAAATGAACGGTTAAAAAGCCGGAAATTGATTGAGCAACTGTTTCATTCAGGAAAAAGATTTTCCGTCTCTTCATACAGGGTATTTTATCTGATGAATAAAATACCCGGCAATCAGAAAATAAAATTTACTATTCAATTCGGAGTTGGTGTGAGTGGAAAAAGTTTTAAAAAGGCTGTAGACAGGAACCGGATAAAACGCTTAATAAGAGAATCCTATCGCTTGCAAAAAAATGAACTGCAGAAAATTTTGACAGAAAAAAAACTGCAGTTAAACATTTTTTTTATTTATACACACGGAGAGTTACCGGATTTTAACACAACAAAAATAAAAGTAAACGTAGCTTTGGAAAAGATTTTGCAAGTTGTGAAAGAAATGAAAATTTCCTGATAATCTTTTTAAATCATGTTAATCGTGGTTCTGAGAATCCTTAGTCTCCCATTTATTGCCCTGATAAAAATTTATCAATGGATTATTTCGCCCTGGATAGGACCAAAATGCCGGTTTACTCCTACCTGTTCTCACTATGCTGCAGAAGCATTAAAAAAATATGGCTTATTCAAAGGAATGTGGCTGGCGATCAAAAGAATTTCCCGATGTCATCCATGGGGAGGACATGGCTATGACCCTGTGCCCTAGAATTTTTGCAGCTCTCTTTCTACGTCAGAAACACTTACAACCGGGACTCTGTCCAATTTAAAATTTATATACATACAGCATCCTTTTCCAGGTGATGATATGATCTGCACACCACCATTAAAGGTTTCGGCCCGGTTAATAATGTTGGTGACGCCAAGCCCTTTTCGTTTTGCCTGAACATCAAAACCACAGCCATTGTCTTCAATATGTAATGCAATGTTCTTGTTTCCGTGTTTCAGAAGTATTTGGACTTTTGAGGCCCCGGCATGTTTCCGGATATTGTTTAATTGTTCCTGGATGATGCGATAGACGGAGATCTTAAGATCGTCACTAAGTTTATCTTCATCCAGATCCACAATGGCATGTTCAATGGTTTTTTTTCCATCGATCTGGTTATACTCGTCAACAATCTCTTCAATGGATTCTTTTAATGTCAGATCACCCAAAGAAGGAGGAGCTAAAAATCTTGAAAGTTTACGTAACTCTTCAATGCAGGAATTGATCAGGTTTTTACTGCGGTTGAGCATTTCCTCCTGTTTATCGGGATTATGTACAGAACTTTCGATAAACAATTTTGAAGAAGAGAGAATTTGGTTGACGTTATCATGCAATTCTCTTCCCAATTCCAATCTTTCTTTTTCCTGTGCTTTAATGGTTGCCCTTGTAATTTCCTGCTGCCTGGTGATTTTTTGCTTATTGATCTGATCTCTCAAACGATGTTTTTCCTTTTCTGCTTCTGCTAATTTTTGCCCGGCCAGTTCGCGTTCGGTAATATCCTGGCAAGTGCCTACCATTTTTTCCGGTTTGCCATTCGAATCATAAAAAATATCTGCCCGTTCATAGACGATCTTGGCTTCACCATTTTCCAAAACGATTTTGTGCTCTATATCATATGGGATGCCCGTTTCAATACTTCTTTGAACGGCAGACATGACGCGTACCTGATCATTTTCATGAACATGATTGAAAAAAAGCTCACTGGTCACTTTCACCTCTCCCGGCTTATATCCGAGTATCCGGTAGGTTTCATCAGACCAGGCTAAGGTGTTTTCATTAATTTGACCGGATTCAGCGAGATTAAGTTCCCAGCTTCCGGTTTTTGAAATTCGTTGAGATGCCAGTAAGTGTGCCTGGTTTTGCAACAGCTTCTTTTGGGTCTCCCGTAATATTTTATTCTTGATACGAAGTCTTGCAACTCCATTTAATATGATTACGCCAAGGATTATGAGAATCGCTATTCTTATCCCGATCAGAATATTAATGAAAGCAATGGATCTTTTAAAATAATGATCAGCTGCTGCTTCTTCAACTTTCGTTTCATTGATCAGAACCATGGAAAGGGAAGAAATAGCTTTCTGTAAATTTTCATAATTTTTATCTTGGACTGACAAATAATACTTGATTGCGTCTTCCTTCGAAGTTTGTAAAGTGATGAGCTCCTTACAGCTATTCTTATTCAATTCCCAGGCTTGCCGAAGGTCTTTAAATGCTCCCGTTTCATTTCGCGATTCAATTAATTGCGAATACCTGCTGAGGTTAGTATCATTTTC
>JBIOGV010000066.1:0-14709 GCA_044448365.1 Chitinophagales bacterium | reverse complement strand
ATGAAAAAAGAAGACATGGATCACTTAATGGAAAAACACCGCAAACAGTCTGGAATTATTATTTTAATCCTAACCCTTTTGAATACTAAAAACTACTAAACTACCTTTGGAAAACTGTCCAGTTTATTGGGGGTCGATACACTCCCTGGTGCAGTGTCTATCGATAGTTGATAGACATCGTTACTTTACCACTACTGCTCCTGTCATAGATGGATGAATGCTGCAATGATATGTGTACGTGCCTGCAATAGAAAATGTTTTGGCGAAACTACTGCCAGCGCCAATATTACCACTATCAAAACTATTGTCATCGGCTGTAACGGTATGCGTCATGTTATCGTTATTACTCCAGGTTACCATAGTTCCTGGCGTTACAGTAATTGTAGCTGGTGTAAAAGCCATATTCGCTATGCTAACTGTATTAGGTGCAACAGGAACAGGGGAATTATTGTTAGTACTGCTGCTTTTGGAACAAGAAACAAATATTATCGAAGACAGCAAAATCAAACTCACTACACTCGAAATTCTATTTTTCATTATTTTAATTTTATTCTGTGAAATAAAAATGATTACATACACTCCAGACAACGAAGAGAAACTTCAGAAGGTTGTGTGGTATTAAATATAGATTGCAAGAAGACTTAGAATTAACATTTTGATTTGTAAAGCAAACTGCTGAAAATCCAGAATGTTAAAAATTAAAGGATATATTTTCTATTGACGTAACGATCCACTTGTAACAGGTTGCGTAGTGTAGCCCTACCAGGTCGGAGTTCTAACTTTTTGGTAGAGGATTTAAATTCTGTTTTTACGATTCTTAACCCATCTCTCGTAATACTTCCTTATGTCCTTTCGAGAACTTTAAATGCTTCACAAAGCTGTTCAACTGTCTCAAAACTCTTACTCTGCTTTTGCCTGATCTGTTCACATCCTTTTACAACTAATAACCACTTACGAGTCATTAATTGTTGCTGTGTTTTCTTCATCTATAACAGTTTACTTAATTTAGAAAACTGTTACCGAAATACTGAAGAATTACACGGCAGGAAGGTTTGTGACCCGGAAACAGGTCACAAAGGATATGACGAATGCACAACGATCACAACAAGGCTTTATCTATTGCGTATATTTAAGTGTTAGCGGCAATTAAAAAATTCATTCAACTTTTTTAATAATAATATAATGAAGGAAAACAAATCACTTGCCCGGCTTGAGATGTTTAGTGATGGGGTATTTGCTATTGCCATCACACTTTTAATACTTGATATAAAAGTTCCGCCTTTTAATTCAATTCATTCAGAAAATGACCTGGTCAATGCCCTTGTTCATTTGTGGCCTTCATACTTTGCTTTCGTTTATTCTTTTGGTGGTATTCTGGTTCAGTGGATTTTGCATCACAATACGTTTAACCACCTGGATAAAACATCTCGTCCGTTTTTATATACCAATGGCTTTCTCTTGTTCACTATTGTATTCTTTCCATTCCCGACCGCCCTCCTTGCAGAATATATAAACACGGAGTATGCCATGCCTGCTATTGTATTTTATGGCATAGCATCTGTTGTCAATTCAATGGCGTGGTTTTTATTTATTCGCTCTATTAACAAACCAAAGCGATTACTAAATGATGCCTTTCCCCCCGCAGAATATAATAAATTAAAAACAGGTAACCGCTTTGCATTAATTATTTACGCGTCCACAGCCCTGCTGGCGATTTGGTTGCCATACACTGCCCTGATTATTAGTGTTGCTTTATGGGTGCTCTGGGTTTATTTATCACTTGTCGAAAAAGAATAGAACATTCTGGAAATGATAAACTGCCGCTGACATATGATTTTCTGAATTCTATGGTTTAATCAAATCAGAAAGCTTTACCGTTACTGCCTGTTACACCTGACGCTGGTAGACTCGTCAGGCCGGAGTTCGAACTTTTTGATAGATGACCTAATGATCCTTGAAAACCATTTGTATTAAGTGGAGAAGCCAAACGACTGATCTTTGGAAAAAAGATGGCTCAACTTACTGCTGAATTACTTTTGAAGGGTACTTCGCTTTCGCCGGAGCAGAATTAATGTTCCGCCTAATAGTTCCAACTTCTATTGTCCTAAAAGTTTCCCTTACAGTAGATTGCTTCCTATTTTGACATTGAGACTCCACCATTAGGCCGCCTGAGAAGGCGACCTGCAAAAAATAATTTCTTAACCAAAGTTAAGTTGCTTCTTAACCCCGGTTATTGGATTAAGGCATTACAATCATTCATCTTTACATCCTTAATTGAATATTCAACGAAAAAAAATTAATGATGTATCAAACAGGAGCGGTAATATATATACTCTGGGGGCTATTACATCTCTTTGCGGGTTTCCAGGTATTCAAATTGGGAGCAAAGGTGGAACCGGGTACGGTTAGAGGACGGGTCTATCAGAATGCCTTGAATTTAGCATGTTTCGCAGTGATTGTGATGGTTATTGCAGTTGTTTACAATTGGAAAAACAGCCCCTTGGGATATTGGCTTAATCTTGTCCTTGCCAGCACTACGGATATTGGGTTTACTATTTGCATTCTTGTACCTGGTTATCTTCCCCTCAAACCCGGAATTTTCGGGCCTGCCCTTTGGATATTAGCCACCATTTTCAGCACACTCGGAATTATTTTTATCACACCATAAAAAATAAAAAAATGAAAGCAGATCTCGTCGAAACAACTCAAATAGTATTAGAAGAAGGGGCCGGCTTGAAGCTCCAGTCAGGTCCGGGTCGTGATCTCATTTTCAAGGTAACCGGTGACGACACGGGCGGTGCATTCGATTATTTTATTGTTCAGGTTTCACCTAAAGGCGGTCCACCGTTGCATGTCCACCATTTGCAAGAAGAAACTATACATATTCTGAAAGGTCATTTCAAAATCAGGATTGGTGACGAAATTTTCTACTTAAAAGAAGGAGGCTTTGCATATCTGCCTTCAAAGGTCCCTCACGCTTTTCTTAACTTAACTGATGAACCAGGCGAGATCATTGTCGTTTATACCCCCGGTGGAGGACATCACTTTTATCAAGAGCTTGGACCGCTGACCCGGAATGGCCGCCCTGACCCAAAGGTTGTTGCTCAGGTTTTTGAGAAATATGGCATGACTCTGCTTGGGCCGCCGTTAAATCTTGATTGATCTTAGTCTTACTAATAGTTCCATCAGTTCAGCCTAGCAATTTTTTTGAACTGATTTTTGTTTTAAATAACGTTATGGCCTGTCAAATATGGTCACGGCTTCGTCAGCAACAAAGCACTGCACACAGCGACTCCCATTCCGAGTGGCGTCATTCATTTGCTCGTATCGCCACGAATCGAAGATCAGTGACGTAACAGAAGCTCATTTCTTTTGTTGCGCGGAATTGTTCGCCTGCTGAGGCACAGCTGAGTAACAATATATCACTGATGGTTCTTGAGGCGATGGACGCTTTAAAAACGTAAGTGTAATACAGAGTGAGCACGTTTGTAGTCTCGGCAGGCCGTAGTTCGAACTTTTTTTTAAGGTATCTACTTAATATTGGTGCTTTTTGATTACGGATAATATGCAGGGCTTGCTGATGCGCTGATGTTTTATAACTGTCAGCCGGCAGCGAAAGCCGATTGAAAACTAATAATGCAGATAATAATAACAAATCCTGAATAGAATTACGTCTGCCCGATGTTTGATGATAGTAGTACAACATCCAATTGTTCTTCAGTCTGGCAACATAACAGCAAGTCGCATGTTAGGAGTAGACCCGAGTAGGCGCAGTTCAAACTAATTTTAGTTATGGATTTATTCAATATCGAGAATTTCTGATTACTGGGATAGCAAAGTAAAAAGAAGTGTAGAATCATCAATTAACAATTGTAAATTTATTAAGCATTGGATGTCTGCAGATTTTTCAATATTCCGCCACGTACTCCAATCCAGGAACTTTAACGAGAGCATTGCGATAAATATTCCTAAGGCTGACAGCAAGGAATTAATATTGGCAAAAAGATAATCAACAAATAATTAATCTAAATATGGCAGAAGAAGCTACAAATTCACGATTAGAAACTTTTTGTGATGCAGTATTTGCCATTGCATTAACCCTTTTGATTTTAGAAATTAAAACACCGGTTAAAGAAAATATCAAGACGTCTGGCGACCTTTGGCATTCACTAAAACATTTGATGCCATCCATGTATGCTTTTTTTTTAAGCTTCGCAATAATTATAATTTCATGGGTAAACCATCATGCAACTATGAAATTGGTTAATAAATCTACTCCTCGCTTTATATATGCAAACGTCTTTTTGCTGCTCACTATCGTTATCATACCATTCCCCACAGCACTTTTAGCTGAATTTGTCTTTACTAACGCGGCTGCCCCGGCAGTAGTTCTTTATTGCTTCGTTCTTCTACTTACAAATATTGGCTGGATTCTAATAACACGGACAGCGCTTAAACCAAAACTATTGGCAAAAAATGAGGCTGCAAAAGCAATGATAGAATATATCTTAAGGCAGGGTATATTTGCTTTTATTCTCTACTCTTTCTGCACTGTTTTAGCTTTTTGGTTTCCAATTGTATCAGCAATAATAATTTCTCTTACATGGCTTGCTTGGCTTATCCTTGGTCTAAGTTACAGAGAGTATCATTTGTGAAGTTTAAAAAAATAAAATGAAACTTTCCTCAAGCTTGAATAAATTTGACTTACACCTCCACTTGCAAAACGTATTGAATCTGAAATTATAAGAATAGCTCCTTATTTGATAGTGCTGGGCATTATCAGATATATAAAGAATTAAAGCATTAAGGCATAATGAATATCGCGAAACAGCAAAAATTATTTTTTGGTCTCCTAAATCGGAAAAACTTCAATTGCGTTAATAACTCCGATAATATCAAATTTTTTTGTAAAAGAAGTAGTCCCGGCAGGCCGTAGCTAGAACTATCTACTAAAGGATTTACGGAAAATAGTTGATTCTAAGGTAGCCCCAATATACGTCTGTCGATTTTCTAACTGGAATGGGCTTCTAAAAATAACAAGCCCTAAAAAAATTTCCCTTTTTGTACGGAAAGCCAAAATTCGTTTGTCTTACCTAAAATATTTATGAAACTCATTCTACTTTTTGTCATGCTTTGCGGTATGGGAGTTTCTTCCAAAGTGCAAAATGCTGAGAAACTTATCAGGGCTTATCTTCTGGGATTTGAAAAAAAAGATTGGAGCATGGTTGCCAGCCAGTTTGCTGATGATTTTACATTCACAAGCCCGGCCGGTGATGACCGCATCTCCCTGGCAACTTATAAAGAGAGATGCTGGGGGACTTCTCAATTTGTCAAAAAGGTTGAATTCTCTAAAATTATTGTTCAAGGCAACTGCGGATTCGCCATTTACAATATCACTACAACCGATAACAAGATCGTCCGCAACACCGAGTATTATACTTTCAAAAATGGTAAAATAAAATCCATTGAATGCTTTTTTGGGCCAGGGATAGGCTACCCTGGCAGCACAAAAAAATTCAAATAAGAATTTTGCTCAGGCTTTCAAACCTGCATTAACTTGTGTACACGATTAGTCATCAATACAAATCATCATGGAAAAATTCTTACTAATCATTCGAGAGGACCTTAATAAGTTAAGGAAGTGGAGCGAAGAAGAACGGTATAATGGGATAAGGGAAATGGATCAATGGGTGAAAACGTTGGTGCAAAAAGGCAGTTATATATCCGGCGACGCTTTGTATATCAAAGGCCGCTATGTAAGCAAAGACAATGTGCTTTCGGACGGGCCGTTCATTGAAGCGAAGGAAGGCATAAGCGGTATTATTTTTATAGAAGCAAAAGATCTGCAGCATGCTGTTTCGATTGCACAAACCTGTGCGCTGGTGCAAAGCGGCAATATGGCCATTGAAGTACGTCCTCTCATGGGAGTTAAAGATATTAGGGAGATAGGCGATGGACAAAGAGCAACAAGCAGCTGACAAATTATACAAAAGCCATTTTGGAAAAATGGTAACTGCGATGCTTCAGTTTTCAAGAGACATTGACATTGAAACGGCTGAAGATCTGGTGCAGGATGCTTTTTATGCCGCGCTTTCGTCGTGGAAACATAGAGGCATTCCCGACAACCCTGCAGGATGGATGTATACAGTCTGCAGAAACAATGCCATCAATACGCTTAAAAAGAATAAATCATTCAAAAATCCTTTTGAAGAAGGTCATGCAATTCAGGGGGAAGCAAAACTAGAGGAAAACATTTTTGATGACGCGAAAATGCAGTTATTGTTTGCATGTTCGCATCCCAGGCTAACGGCAAAAATGCAGGTGGTGATTACATTGAAATATGTGGCAAACCTGAAAACCGAGTCTATCGCAAAGGCATTGGGCATTACCACTGATGGCATTGACAAAATACTGGCAAGGGCAAAGCAGCGGATAAGAATGGAAAACATTTTTTTGAAAGAGCCTACGCAACAGCAATTGAAAAAAAGATTACCTGCTGTGCAAAAGATAATCTACCTCATATTTAATGAAGGCTACAAGGCCAGTAGCGGAAAAGAGATCATTCGGCAAGAGCTATGCGAAGAGAGCTTAATCATGACAAAGTCTTTATTGGGCAATCATATCTCTAACAGCGATACGGCTGCATTGTATGCTTTGTTATTGTTCAATGCTGCAAGGCTCAGCGCCAGGATTACACCAGCCGGTGAATTGTCAGACCTCGAAGAACAGGACAGAGCTCTTTGGAACGATGATTTGATTGCTTTGGGCAGTTACTATCTCAATCAATCCAAATACTTAACTATTTCTTCCTATCATTACGAGGCTGCGATTGCCTACCTGCATTGCCATGCAAAAAGTTTTGCCGATACGGATTGGGCAAGCATTACACAGTTATACAGGCAGTTATTGCAAAATAATCCCAACCCATTTATTGAACTGAACTATGCGATTGCGTTATACTACGATTCGCAAAAGCAGAAGGCTTTTGATGCCCTTCACGATTTGCAGCAAACTTTCCTGGATCGGTCATATTTACTACATGCGGCGTTAGGAAAATTGTATTGGCAGGAAGGGGAATACTATCAGAGCGATCTGCATTTAACAAAAGCCCTCTCACTAACAAATTTTCAGGTGGAAAAGGATTTTGTAAAAAAGATGTTGGTAAAAACTTGAATGACACAATGATCAGATCCTGTGGAGTGATCAGTTTACATTAACAAAATGCGATGTTCCTGTCCGCGTAAGGATTCTCTTGCAGAAACATCCTTGGCTACTGTAAGATAGGGTCTGTAGACCGGCAGGCCGCAGTTCGAACTTTTTGGTAAAAGACCTAATCTCTATAGCCGAATTATGATATTAACGATTTAGATTGTTCTCCTAAAAAACTGAGTGCCATTAATATCAAATAACTCAACATTAATTAGAATTTATACTATGGTAGTATTACGCTTTTCAGGCATCACCTTTATATTATCTTGGCTGAAAATCCATTCTCATGAGAAAAATAGCATTGCTATCTTATCCTATGAAAAACTACATATTTCCCGTCCTATTTACATTATGGACTTTTTTTACCTATGCTCAGGACAGTACTAAATCAGGGGCAATTTCCATTAGTCTAAATTTTTCCGAAGTACCAGTTGTAAATATTTCAGGGATTGATACAGGTTACCAAAATGCCTTATCAGTCTCTCCGGTTATAGGCATAAGAAGTAAAGGCGGCTGGGGTATTTCATATTCACCCTCGCTTGTTACATCGGGAAATAAATCAGGAATTTACATGCATTCCATTTCTGCAGGTTATGAGCAATATGGCGAAAAAAGCTTCGATTTAGCTTTTAATTATGCACACCATATTTTTACTAATAAGACCAACGTTCCATATACACCACTAAATAATGAAGTATATTTCTCCATTTCCTATTCGAAAGCCTGGGTAAAGCCAGTTTTTTCAACCAGTATCGGTTTCGGAAATGATTCCGGTAACATTTCTGCCCATGACATTGCAATAGCAGGAGGAATAAGTCATGATTTTAGTTGGGAAGACAAAGGTATCTTCTCACTAATTGAGGTAACCCCATCTGTTTTACTTAATGCCGCAACAAACGGTTATTTTTCTTTTCTTCAGGTTTCTAATTATATATCACATAGTAATAAGTTTATTAAATATGTAAAAAAGGGCGGCAAAAGAAAAGGAACAAATACCAATACTTCACTGGAATTGTCGAATTTTGAATTTAATCTGGAAACAAATTTCGAAATGGGTTCTTTTAGTATTCACCCCTCTGGCAGTATTGTCTTACCAGTAAGTTCAGGAACCGATAATTCTATGTATGGTTATGGAGAAGTGTCTCTTCAATATCATTTCTAAATCTTAAGTATTGACAGGATTATTTTAATCGCTGAGCATACAAGCAGTGTTTCCTAATTATTATTACAGAGTAGTCCCGACAGGAATCGAACCTGTATCAAAAGTTTAGGAAACTTCTATTCTATCCATTGAACTACGGGACCTTTGAACAAGATGGCAAAAATAAATATTTACGATGTTATTGTTTTGCCTTTAATGGCTATTTTTAATTCTAAATTTTGAATCATGAAAAAAATAATTCAGATCGCCTCTGTCTTCTTTTGTTTTTTCATTATGTTTCAGTCCATGAACGCTCAATCGCCCCAATTCAATCATACAACTATTTTTGTTGTGGATATGAATAAGAGTGCTGATTTTTATGAGAAAGTAATGATGCTTCAGCTCATTTCCGAGCCTTTTCACGACAACAGGCATATCTGGATGAAAATCGGCGAACATTCTCAATTGCATATTGTGCAAGGTGCAAAGGAGATCATGCCTCATGAGATCAACATCCATCTTGCATTCAGCGTTCCATCGGTTGAAAATTTTGCAAAACATCTCGATGCTCTTAATATCAAATATGGCAACTGGGCTCAATCCACCACGTAACCGCAGGTTCGCCCAGATGGAATTAAACAAATTTATCTGCAGGACCCGGATGGTTACTGGATAGAAGTTAATGACGACAAGTTTTAAGAGAGGGTCACAAAGGCCACAAAGGACGCACAACGGTCACAATGAAAATCATATACCCGAAGCCTTTTTTACTTTGTGAGTTTTGTGTATCCTTTGTGCCCGTTGTGACCTTAAAATATCAAAACTTAAGCGACTTCGGCAAATATTTCCCAACAAGATCTTCATAGTATCCTTTTAATTGAGTCCAGTCCGGAGGAGTAGGTGATTTGGAATACAGGTCATACGGATTAAACAATTTTACCCATTTCAGCATTTCCCGGTCATGATCATCGAGAAGATCACTGTATGCACCTTCCCTGTGCCAGGCGTAAAAAGAATGATACCGCAACATATACAGACCTGGTTCAGGCAAATGATCTTTCATCATCTGGTAAATATATTCATCATGGCCCCATGACATATTCACATTATGCAAACCGCAATTTTTTGAATACACACCCAGTTCCGTTTGATACGTTTGATTTTGAAAATCCGGATTCATTTTAAAATATTCCGGGTAAACAACCTTATCTGAATAGGCACAGCCGACCGGAAAAGTATCTCCAACCACCGCCCATTGTGGTTCACCAAAAAGGCAAAGAACTTTGCCCATATCATGCATCAGTCCCACCAACACCATCCAGTCAGGATGACCATCTGCACGTATAGCTTCTGCAGTTTGCAACAAGTGCTGAAACTGGTCAAGGTCGGTGTCAGGGTCTGAATCGTCAACCAATTGATTGAGAAAATCAAAGGCCGCCCAAACCGGCATTTCTTTTTTATTAAACTGTAAAAATGCTTTTCTTTTTTCCTGTACAAATTGATAGGTTTGGTAAGTATGGTTGATACGATAAAATTCACGGACAGTATCTCTTACCGGCGTATCATAATTTCTAAACTCGTCCGTTGCTTTTGTCTTTGCAATTGTATCAGCTTCAGGATATCGGCGCAATACATCTTCTTCCCATTCGTCAAGACCGGCAAGGGGGTTATGATTTGATTGATTGATCGGAGATTCCATTGCAAATAAAATTTATTCCCTTAAAGTTAGTTTTTCTATCTTCATTTGGGAAGTTTTTTAGTTATGATGAAGAACCACAAAGACCCCAAGGCACAAAGTATCACAAAGACTTAGTGCCTCTTGGTGTCTTTGTGACTTGGTGGTTCAAAAAGGTTACATCCTGGCGGCAGCATTTGCCACGAAGGCCTAAGTCACAAAGAAACGCGAAGGGTTGGATGCATGATCCTAAAACTCACTTCATGAAACTAACGATTGCTGATTATTTGATCATCCTTCTTTATTTTGTTTTTGTAATCGGAGTTGGATTTATCATTAAAAGAAAAATAAAATCAAGTAATGATTTTCTCTCCAGTAACAGAAGTATCCCCTTGTGGATCACGAGTCTTGCATTCATCTCTGCCAATCTTGGGGCACAGGAAGTGCTTGGCATGGTAGCTTCAGGCGCCAAGTATGGAATTATGACGGTTCATTTTTATTGGGTAGGAGCCATTTTTGCCATGGTTTTCCTCGGCTTGTTTATGATGCCATTTTATTACGGCAGCCGTGCGCGCAGTGTGCCTGAATATTTAAAACTTCGATTTGATGAAAAAACAAGAGGATTGAATGCCGTTTCCTTTGCTGTAATGACTGTATTCTCTTCCGGTATCTCATTATACGCCTTAGCCAAATTATTAGAAATTATTCTGAAATGGGATTTCGATGTTTCCATCTGGATAGCCGCCGGTATTGTAATGATCTATACTTTTTTGGGCGGTCTTACAAGCGCTGTTTATAATGAAGTACTGCAATTCTTTTTAATTGTATTGGGATTATCACCCCTTGTTATTGTTGCATTGCAGGATGCCGGCGGGTGGGCGAATATAAAAGCCCAATTGCAACCCCAATTGACACATGCCTGGAAGTATATGGGCCATACGACAACCAACCCGATGGGTTTGCATTTTACGTCATTGATATTCGGATTAGGTTTTGCGATGTCTTTTGGTTACTGGTGCACCGATTTTCTTGTTGTGCAAAGAGCGATGATCGCAAAAAACATGAACGCAGCACAGCGAACACCGATCGTGGCAGCGCTTCCAAAAATGCTGATGCCACTGATCGTGGTATTACCCGGCGTTATTGCCATAGCATTGATGACGCCTGCCCTGCATTCGAAGGGATATAGTATTCCAACTGCTGCAAATGGTGGAATAGATTATACCATGACCCTTCCTTCATTAATTGCGCATTATTATCCAAGCGGTTTGCTGGGAGTGGGTATTACGGCACTGATCGCTTCATTTATGAGCGGCATGGCAGGGAATGTAACTGCATTCAATTCTGTTTTTACCTATGACATCTATCAATCTTATTTTGTAAAAAATAAATCCGACCGCCATTACTTAGTGTTAGGAAAAATAGTCACCATAGCAGGTATCCTGTTTTCTATTTTCACTGCATACATTGCCCGGAGTTTTAACAATATCAATGATTTTCTTCAGCTGGTTTTCAGTTTTGTGAATGGGCCATTGTTTGCAACATTCTTATTAGGCATGTTCTGGAAAAGAACTACGGGTCATGGTGCTTTCTGCGGATTGCTGGCAGGTACCATTGCTGCAGCTTTGACACATGGCTTAACGATTGCAGAAGGAAAGGGAGGATGGATCACTCCTTTGTATGAGATCCGCAGTGGCATGGGGCAGGCTTTTATTGTCGCTGGTGTTTCATGGATCGCAAACTTTGTGACAACAATCCTTGTCAGCCTTGCAACTAAACCAAAACCAGACGGAGAATTAAAGGGACTCGTTTATTCATTGACAAAAAAAGAACAGGGAGCAAAAAATCACTGGTATCTTAATCCTGTAACATTGGGTGTGCTGCTGTTGCTGGCAACTATATTATTAAACATTATTTTCTTTTAAATTGGCTGATATGTTCAAAAGATTAAATGAGCTGAATTTTGTTATCGGGTTGTTCTTTACAATAGTTTCATTGATATTACTGGCAGATGATCTCGTCAATAAAGAATCATCCGGTAAAATAAATCTTTATACCGGGATCGTTTTTTTGATCTTTGGTCTGTTCATGATCATCATCAAAACAAAAAGTGCTGAGTAATCCTTTGATCAGCGGTACCCTCTTTAGAAACTAATCAGGTCGAAGGTCAATTCCTGCTATCTTTGCATTCCTCAAATTGAGAAGTATGAAATTTTACAACCTGGTCATTAAATACAGACTTTATCTTGGAATTGTGCTGATAATAGGAGGAGGAGCTGTAAATTATGCATCATCGTTCTGGCCCGCATTTCCCTTGTATTTTGTTGGGGTGATTTTAGTACTCGGTCATTTCTTTTTTGGCCCTCTTCGTTTGATACAGGAATTTCTTGAAGCAGGTGACATTGAAGGAGCGGAAAAGATCCTGAGCTCAATAAAATTTCCCGGTTTGTTATATAAACCCATTCGCTCTGTATACTATACTTTGAAAGGAAATGTGGCCATGATGAAACAGGATTTCGACGGCGCTGAAAAAATGATGAAGAAGGGTTTGGATCTGGGCATGCCGATGAAGGAAGCCGAAGGCGCCAGTATGTTGCAGATGGGAATGCTGGCCATGCAAAGAAATGATTTGAAACAGGCGGAGAGTTATATTCGACAGGCTTTGCGAAAAGGTTTACCCGATAAGGAAAATGAAGCCGCAGCTTACTTACAGATGTGCAGCATTATGATGAATAAAAGGGAATTCCGCGCCGCAAAAGATTTTTTCAGAAAGTCAAAAGCATTAAAACCCACCACTCCGCAGATCGTTGACCAGATAAAACAAATTGAAAAATATATTTCAAGGATGCCCGGATAAAAGAGGAAGGAATGAACGTCCCTTTTATTTTGCCTGATAGGGAAATTTTTTTGAAGCGTTCCTCATTAAGGCATCCACTAGTTTTGTGCTGGAGGAACCTACACTTCCCGAAGCTTCATAATCATATTTCCATAACAAGTTGCCTGATTTACCATCATGAATATTGATAGTCGTTTCTACTTTGTTGGTAGCTCCCCACACGCCAACAAGAAGACCTAATGCCACAGCTGCTCCTTCAGACATTGGTTTATCCATTCTTGCTTTATCCTGCATTACGGCATCGACCTGTAAAATTTTAGCAAGTTCCGTTCTATCTTTCGTTTGCAAATCAGCATAACCAACTCCTGCTTCTTTCAATAAAGCATTCGTTCTCGTTACATCCTGAAAAGTAACTGTATAATGAAATTTTGCCGATCTTCTGAGTAGCCAACTGTACATTTTATCCTGTATATCATAGCCAGTTTTTTCTGTCATTTCCTGAATTTGCTCAGGTGTTACTTTTTTTGCTTCATTTGGCCTGAGTTGTGTTGTAACATCCGCAGGTAAAATGGCTACTATTTTGTGCCTTGCAAAAGCGGTATCAAATTCAGCTGATTGGTAAATCTTGGGGCCACATGAAAATAATATGGTCAATAACGAAAGTTTCAGGAATAGAGTTCTTTTCTTCATGGTAGCTTGTTTTCTCAAAGAATAAACATTTTAGCCACAAAACAAAATTTTATGCAAAGAGTTTACAAAGGCAGTGGATGATTGTTAATTAGCAAGTATCTATTGCGGAAAATCTTTTATTACAATGAAAAATTGATTTTGATTAACTTGTCATATCTAATGAGTTTATTAGTTTTCTAAATGTCACTTAATAAAGAAAGATTAGAGACAAAGTTCCGTGAAGAATATAACCGGTTAAATGAAAAGCAAAGGCTGGCTGTTGATACCGTTGAAGGACCTGTACTGGTAATTGCCGGTCCCGGTACCGGTAAAACTCAAATACTGGCAAGTCGCATCGGGAAGATCCTGTTGGAAACGGATGCTTATCCTCAAAATATTCTTTGCCTCAGCTATACCGACGCAGGGGTAGTGGCCATGCGAAAAAGATTGATTCATTTTATTGGTCCGGATGCTTATAAAGTGAACATTTTTACCTTCCATGCATTTTGCAATGAAGTGATCCAGGAAAATCTTTCTCTTTTTGAAAAAACGGCTCTTGATCCAATTTCGGAACTCGAAAGGATAGAGCTTTTCAAAGAACTCATTGATTCATTCCCGAAAAATCATCCGCTGAAACGTTATCGGGGAGATGTTTATTTTGAGATACACAACCTGGAAAAGCTGTTCAGTGTAATGAAACAGGAAGGGTGGTCGCCCGCTTTCATCAATCAGAAAATTGATGAACACCTCGATGATCTTCCGAACCGGGATGAATTCATTTATAAAAGAAAATACAAAGAGTTCAATATTGGTGATCTCAAAAAAGATAAGATTGAGGAAGAAAAAGAAAAAATGGAAAAGCTCCGGGCCGCTGTAAATGAATTTGATCATTTTCAGCAACTGATGAAACGACGCAATCGCTATGATTTCGACGATATGATCAACTGGGTGATAAAGGCATTTGAAGAAAATAAAAATCTGTTGGCAAACTACCAGGAGCGGTTTCTTTATATTCTCGTGGATGAATACCAGGACACAAGCGGCACCCAAAACAAGATCATTGAGCTGCTGATCAATTATTGGGAAAAACCAAATGTATTTGTTGTGGGTGATGACGATCAAAGCATCTATCGCTTCCAGGGAGCTAATGTGGAGAACATGCTGGCCTTTGTCGAAGCT
>JBIOGV010000065.1:0-14719 GCA_044448365.1 Chitinophagales bacterium | reverse complement strand
CAATTCTTGCACTCCACTCAAATGGGCCATAAGGGTAATTAGTGCCGAGTTTCATTGCAATATCAATTTCTTCTTTTGTACTTACATTTTCTTCTAATGCAAAATAGGCCTCGTTAATGATCATAGCGATGATCCTTGCACTAATAAACCCGGGTTCATCCGGAACCCATTCAATATTTCTATTTAGCAGCTCAAAAATCTTTTCAGCCTGTTGTTTTATTTTTTTGTCGATGAAACTTGCTTCGACAACGGGTCGTTTTAAAAAACCAGGCCAGCCATTAATGCGGATAAATGGTGCATTGATCTTTTTTAGCGTAGTGATCACTGAATTTATGATCACTGGTTTTGAAGACAGGCTTTTCAATAGTTTAATTCTATGTTGACTATCCTCAAAAACTAAGTCGATAAACCCATCCGCTGTTTTGTGGTTCTTAAATTCCTCCTCATTCGGGATCCATATCAAATCAATTTCATCGCTTACTCCGTTGTTTAATAACTCCTCTTCCAGAATTTTGTCAGCCAGGACTACCAGTTGCATGAGGATTTTTTTGCAAAGAAAACGCATAAAGCTAAATTCGTCAGTTCAATTTTTTATTATGGAAAAGATAGTGATTACTGCAAATAATGCACCGGCACCGATTGGCCCCTACAACCAGGCAATCCAGGTGAACGATATGCTCTTTATTTCCGGGCAGATTTGCATAGACCCGGCAACAGGAGAACTAAAAAATAAGAATTTGCAGGAAGAAACGCACCAGGTAATGCATAATCTCAGGGCCATTTTGCAGCAAGCAGGGATGAATTTCGAAAATGTAGTAAAAACAACAATTTTTATTACTGATATAAATCGCTTTTCAGAGATGAATGAAGTGTATGGAAAATACTTCGACAATAATTTCCCTGCAAGAGAAACGGTACAGGTCTCTGCTTTGCCAAAATTTGTAAATGTTGAGATCAGCATGATTGCTGTAAAATAAATTTCGCGCGGCTTTTGTACTACTGTTTAACTTAGAGTTTGTCCTGAATTTGTCGAAGTATCGGGCACACAAACAAACTGTCCGGTACGAAAGGGATTGCATGCCTGCCGGCAGGTTCAGTAATTCGATTCATTTCAATGCGAAGAATCTTAAAGCTCATATTGCTAAAACCTGTGCTCTGGTTTGCTAACAGATTTTCATCCCGGCCAATACTGGCAAGAGTCTTTAAAGCATTATCGGGATTAAAAAAACGAATTGAAAAACAACCATCAAAAAAAGGCCCGCTTATTTCTATTAATGCTGAACACGATAAAGTGATTGTTTTTTCGGATCAACACAAGGGAGCCAAAAACGGAGCCGATGATTTTATGCTTTGTGAGCCGAATTACCTTGCTGCATTGGATTATTATGACGAAAAAAGATTTTTATTTATAAGTCTTGGTGATAATGATGAGCTGTGGAAGAATCGCTGGCCCGCAGTTAAAAGGAATAATGCGCTTTCATTTGAGAAAGAAAAAAAATTTATTCAAAGGGGTTCATTTATAAAAGTATTCGGGAATCATGACCTTGCCTGGAATACGGATGTGGATACAGCCATTGAAATGCAAAAGGTCTATGGCCAAAGAATAAAAGTATATGAAGGAGTAATTCTCGGAACAAAAATTGGAAAGCAGGAATTTTCTATTTTTCTTACACATGGTCACCAGGGAGATGCTCAAAGTGACGGCAACTGGTTCAGTAAATTTTTTGTGGCCCATATCTGGGCGCCTTTACAGGCTTATTTAAAAGTAAATCCCAATACACCTGCTTATAATACTGCCATAAAAACCCTGCACAACCGCATCATGTATGAATGGTCAGCGAAACAGAAAAATACTTTGCTGATTACCGGTCATACACATCAACCTGTTTTTGAATCATTAACTTACCTGGAACGCTTGTATCGTCGTTTGGAACAGGCGCAAAAAGCAAAGAATACCGCAGAGGTTGAAGAGGTAAAAAAGGAAATTAAGATCAGGGAACCGCTGTTTATGAAGGTTTCAACAGATTACCTCGAAATGAAGCCAACTTATTTTAACAGTGGTTGCTGTTGCTTTAGCGATGGGGATATTACAGGAATTGAAATTGACAATGGCTTTATCCGGCTTATCAAATGGGAAACGATTGATGGGAAATCGCAAAGATGTGTGTTAGAAGAAAAACGGTTAAAAGAATTAGTTGAATTCGAAAATAGCTTTTAATGTATTGTTTTTCCTTCATGCATTTTTATAAGCCGCCATCTGCTGGTTCCCATAGTCAGATCTTATTTCCCTTGGGATCCATGATCCTGCCAAATTTCCCGTATTCATATTTTTCAATCTCCCCCACGATTTGAACGCCCTCTTTGATAAAAGAAATTATTTTTTATGCTCAGTTATGTTAATTCTTTTCGTGCAAAATTTATATTCCGTCTCATCATTACTGCTTATGATAACCAAACGGTTTTTACAATATTCATCAATAAGATGGTTGTACAGCTCAATTCCTGTTGTATCTAAATTGGTGCAGGGCTCATCCAATAATAAAAAGGCCGTATCAGAAAAAATGGCCTGTGCCAGTTTCACTCTTTGTTTCATGCCGCTTGAATAATAACGGATCTGTTTATTGATTGCTTCTTTCAATCCAATAATTGTAATGATATTTTCAATGGTCAATGAAGAAAGAAGTGGTTTAAAGTGATGATGAAATTCCAGGAATTCTTTTAAGGTCATCTCTTCGATAACCTCAACATAGGGAGCGCTGATGGAAACATGCTTATAAATCTCTTCAATCGGGCATTGACCCCCGGAGATTGAAAATTGGATATTCCCTTCATTGATCTGCATCGCTCCGCTCAGCACCTGGAGCAGGGTACTTTTCCCTGAACCGTTGGGTCCGACTATGGCATATGAATTACCTGTTTCGAATGTGTAATTGAGGTGACGAAAGATCCAGTCGCGGTTAAAGCGTTTGCCGGCATCAGTCAACGATACCCTCATCGCCATTGGTTTTTGAAAATCTTTTGATAATGCCACGTTGTGAAGCACGAATGAATTGCACTATTTCATCTCTTTCATCGGTAGCGGGAAATTCTTCTTCAAGGTATTCTACAGCTTGCGAAATATTCAGGCCTTTTCCATAGATCACCCGGTATATTTCAAGAATATGATTGATCTTTTCTACGGTAAACCCCCTGCGCTTCATGCCAATGGAATTTACGCCGGCATAAGACAATGGATTTCGGGCTGCTTTAATGTAGGGAGGAACATCTTTGCCAACCAATGATCCCCCACTGAGCATAGATTGTTGTCCAATGTTTACAAATTGATGTATGGCACACATACCACCTAATATAGCCCAGTCACCAATTGTAACATGACCGGCTACCTGGGTATTATTGCTCATGATACAATTGTCGCCCACAATGCAATCATGCGCCAGGTGACAATAAGCCATCACAAGACAATTTTTTCCAATAACAGTTTTCTCTCTCACTTTTGTTCCCCGGTTCACCGTCACATATTCCCGTATCGTTGTATTATCACCGATAAAAACTGTAGAATATTCACCCTGGAATTTCATGTCCTGCGGAATAGCAGCAATCACAGCACCTGGAAAAATTCGGCAGTTTTTTCCAATGCGTGCACCTTCCATGATCGTTACATTCGATCCGATCCAGGTCCCCTCGCCGATTTCAACATCCTGGTGAATAACCGTAAACGGATCAACCTTTACGTTTGTCGCCAGCCTGGCATTGGGATGAATATAAGTATGAGGATGAATCATGCAGGTCGTTACAAAAATGTCACGTTATAAAACGTGACGTGCAAAAATAGGCGGAAATAGCTAATTGCCGTTAGTTTTTTTATTGCCATCCAGCTCCTGTAATTCTGTTAATCTGTTGTTGCCATCCTGCATTCATTGTTCGTTTCTCTATTACGCAATGCTTCATCGTTAATTCTGAAAATAGAGAAGGAATGCACTCCTTATCATTCAAATCACTATTAAACAGCATTATTTGTTTTATAGAGACCCTGGCATTCTGAATGTTTATGGATAATGCAACAGAAGTTGAGCAAAATCATCCCGGTACATAGGGCCTGGTGACATAATCGTGACCTTCATCATGCTCAATATTCAATGGTGCGACGTAAATTTGTTGTTTCGATGCACCAACCACCCGATATATTAGCGCTTGCGTATAAACAGGCCCCGATGCAGGATCAATGGCATTTGCTGTATGAGGCAGAACGGCAGATACCGGGTTCCGTTAATTACACAATTAAAAGATTTCATCGCAACAATCAGTGGAATATTGAAGATACCGGCATGATGGTGTATCACTATGAAAGGACTACTCCCAAAGAAAATTATCTTGAATTAAAGTTTTGTGTTTCGGGTAATGTTTATTGCAGGGAAAAAGATAGTGAATGTAACCTTTGCAAATTGAATAAGCCTGAAAATTGCAGTGAAAGAATGGAGAGTATTGATGTATTAAGTTTTAAGTTCTCCTCTGTGCACCTTTCACAATTTATCAAACCCAAAATTACGGACACCCTTACTGACGATATTCTGAACTTCAGGCATGCTTCATCGTTTACAAAGATTCTTCCTCTCTGTGGTAAAACCAGGATAGTAATAGAAGGTTTATTGAATCATGCCTACAAGGATAGTCTTGCAAATATTTATATCAATGCACAGACACAGATGTTGTTGCTGTACAGTCTTGATTGTATGGTCGGTGAAAAAGAATTGGATGTCATCAACTGTAAATTCCTTGCCAATGAAGCCGACCGCGAAAAAATTTCAAAAGCAAGGGAGATCCTGATCGAACACATTGGAGAACCGATCACGATCAGGGAGCTCAGTCGCAAAGTGGCTATGAATGAATGTTACCTGAAAAAAGGATTTAAAGAAATGTTCGGCACCACTATTTTTGATTTTTATCAAAGCCAGAGAATGGAACATGCAAAATACCTGCTCTATGAAAAAGGATTAAGCGTAACCGAAGTTTCATTGATGCTTGGTTATTCTTCCATTTCTCATTTTTCTACTGCATTTAAAAAACATACAGGTTTGAAACCCTGTGAATTATTACTGCGCTGACAGTTCCTCTAAACTTTCCCTGGCTGCATTGATTGTATGATCCATATCTTCTTTAGACAAGGCATTACATACAAACCATGTTTCAAAGGCTGAAGGCGGAAGATAAATGCCTCTTTTCAGCATAGCATGAAAAAACTTATTGAAGATTTGAATATATGAAGATGCCGAAGTTGAAAAATCTGTAACAGGATGTTCACCAAAATGAATGCTTATCATTGAGCCAACCTGGTTGATCACAACCGGGACATTTTTTTCAGTAAAAACTTTTTTTAAACCACTATGCAGATAGTTGGTTTTTTCTTCCAATTCCAAATAAATAGAAGGATTTTCTTTTAATGTCTTCAATAGGGTGAACCCGGCGATCATTGCAATTGGATTGCCACTCAATGTTCCTGCCTGGTAAACATTGCCAAGAGGTGCAATATGCTGCATGATCTCTCTCTTTCCACCAAATGCACCAACAGGCATTCCTCCGCCAATTACTTTTCCATAAGTAACCAAGTCAGCATTTATTTTAAATAGTTCCTGGGCCCCGCCTTGCGCCAAACGAAAACCTGTCATCACTTCATCAAAAATGAAAACAATTTTTTCTTCATCACAAATTTTTTGCAATCCTTCAAGAAAACCGGATAGGGGAGAAATGCAACCCATATTTCCTGCAACAGGTTCAATAATGATGGCAGCAACCTGATCCTTATTTTCATTAACCAATCTTTCAACTGCTGCGAGATCATTATACGGGGCAGTCAATGTATCATTAGAAACCCCAACCGTTACTCCGGGTACTGTTTGAATATTGAATGTTGCCACACCACTTCCCGCTTTTACTAAAAATGCATCTGCATGGCCATGATAGCATCCTTCAAATTTGATGAATTTATTTTTTCCTGTATATCCTCTCGCCAACCGGATGGCACTCATGCAGGCCTCTGTTCCACTGCTTACCATTCTTACCAGGTCCACATTCGGGCACATGCTTTTGATCAATTCAGCCATTTCAATTTCCAATTCTGTAGGTGCACCAAATGAAGTGGAATCCAAAACTTTTTCCTGTATGGCTTTCACCAATGGTTCATAAGCATGACCCAATATCATCGGTCCCCAGGAGTTGATGAAATCAATGTATTTGTTCCCATCTGCATCATACAGATAAGCACCTTTGGCTTTTTTTATAAATATTGGATTGCCTCCAACACTTTTAAATGCACGAACCGGTGAATTTACTCCGCCAGGAATGCTGGCCTGTGCCCGGCTGAATAGAGCTTCACTTTTTGAAGTGTTCATTCTTAACGATTATGAACCACTAAGACACCAGGGCGCAAAGGGACACAAAGTGTTTGCGCATCTTCGTGTCTTTGTGCCTTAGTGGTTTAAAATTTTTGTAGCATCCTTTGCAAAATAAGTCGCGATCAGATCCGCGCCCGCTCTTTTCATGGATGTTAATGTTTCAATGATGGCTTTGTCTTCATTGATCCATCCCATCTTCGCGGCAGCCTTGATCATCGCATATTCGCCGCTGATGTTGTAACAACTTACCGGCACATGCACCGCATTTTTTACTTCACGAATAACGTCAAGATACGCGAGTGCAGGTTTCACCATAACAATATCGGCTCCTTCTTCTACATCCATGATCGTTTCTTTGATAGCCTCAATGCGATTGGAATAATCCATCTGGTAAGTTTTTTTATCACCGAAGCCAGGGGCAGAATCCAGCGCATCACGAAACGGACCATAAAAACAAGATGCATACTTGGCGCTGTAACTCATGATGCCTGTTTTGGTAAAACCATTTTCTTCAAAAGCTTTCCGGATAGCGCTAATGCGACCATCCATCATATCACTTGGGGCTACAAAATCGGCACCAGCCTGTGCATGGCTCAGGCTCATTTGAGCCAATACTTCCACTGTTGCATCGTTAACAATTTCGGCTCCATTTACAATTCCGTCATGCCCGTATGAAGAAAAAGGATCGAGGGCAACATCAGTCATCACCAGCAATTCAGGCACTGCATCTTTTATGGCTTTAATGCTGCGTTGCATCAGTCCGTCAGGATTTATGGCTTCTGTTCCTTTGTTATCTTTTAATTCGTCTTTGCATTTTATAAATAGCAAAACCGATTTTAGTCCCATCTTCCACAGCTCTTTTACTTCTTTTACCGTTAAGTCTAAACTTCTCCGGAAATAATTTGGCATGGAAGAAATTTCAGTTTGAACATTTTCTCCTTCATCAATGAATAACGGGACAATAAAATCATTTGACGTCAGCTGCGTTTCAGAAACCAATGATCGAACTGTTTGTGATTGTCTTAAGATTCGATTTCGCCTTTGTAAATACATTAAAAAAAATTTAGAAATCAAAAGTCAAAAATTTTTATCTTTTAATTTTGACTTATTAATTTGGTTATGTCCAATCCTTTGGTTGCAGGCAAACCTGTAATAATTTTTCCTCTTCACTACCGGGTTCCGGAGTATAATCGTATTCAAATCTAACTGTTGGCGGAAGGCTCATCAAAATGCTCTCTGTTCTGCCGCCTGTTTTTAATCCAAACAAAGTTCCCCGGTCATGAATTAAGTTAAACTCTGTATATCTGCCTCTTCTTATTTCCTGCCAGTGTTTATTTTTTTGGGTATATGAAAGATCTTTTCTTTTTTCAACTATAGGAAGATAGGCCGGGATAAATACATCGCCGCATGCTTTTGCAAAATTCATCCAAAAATCCAAACTATGGTCTTCATCGGGTCTTTGATGATCATAAAATATTCCTCCGATCCCCCTGCGTTCGTTATTCCGATGTTTGTTTATAAAATAATCATCACATTCCTTTTTAAATGCCGGGTAGAATGAAAGATCAAATTCGTCGCAAACATCTTTATATGCCTGGTGAAAATGTTTTGCATCTTCTTCAAATAAATAATAAGGAGTAAGATCCGTACCACCACCAAGCCACCTGTCTTTTAACATCCCATCTTTATCATACAATTCAAACATTCGATAATTAAAATGAACAGTTGGTACAAAAGGATTGAAAGGATGAATTACGGAACTAATGCCGGCAGCAAACCAGGTTAATTCTTCTGCTGATAAAGGTATATGTAATACTTCCCGCATTTTACGGGTAACTTTTCCGTATACAACAGAAGTATTTACGCCACCCTTTTCAAAAACATTTCCGTTTTGAATCACTCTCGTCAACCCTCCTCCGCCTTTGCCTTCGGCCCTTTGCCATTCATCTTCACTGAATTTTTCCTTGCCGTCAACTTCTTTCAATGCCTTACAAATCTTATCCTGAAGATTGTAAATAAAATCAATCCACTGACCTCTTATTTCTTTTGTTTCTGTTTTATGAAGCATTAATTAAAAAGTTAAAAGTAAAAAGTAAAAATTCAATCTAAAAACTCAAGGTTCATTTAATATTTTTTTGATTTTTTAATTTTTACTTTTGATTTATACCATATTCTTTTATGGTGTCCACAAATGCTTTTGCATGATCAACAGGCGTGTTTGGCAGAATGCCATGTCCAAGATTTGCAATATGCCGCCGGCCTCCAAAATCGTTTAACATTTTTCTTGTTTCTTTTTTAATAACAGGAATCGGTGATAATAGTTTCGCAGGATCAAGGTTTCCCTGCAATACAATTTTATCGCCGGCCAATTGCCGGGCCATTTGTGGTTGAATGCACCAGTCGATCCCCAAACCATTTGCTCCTGTTTCTGCCATGGCTTTCAATGAATGCCAGGCTCCCTTAGCAAAGATGATCGTGAGCACATCGTCTTTCAAAGCTTCTATAATTTGCCTGGTATATTTCAACGAAATAGTTGAGAAATCACCCGGCCCTAACAGACCTCCCCATGAATCGAAGACCTGGATCACATCAACCCCAGCTTTCACCTGTTCCTTTAAATACGCAATGGTTGTCTCCGTGATCATTTGTAATAAACGATGAGCCATTGCCGGCTGTGTGTAGCAAAATGCTTTTGCTTCATCAAAGGTTTTTGATCCTTTGCCCTGTACCATATAACATAGAATTGTCCACGGGGCGCCGGCAAAACCAATTAACGGAACCCGGCCATTCAATTCCTTTTTTATAAGTTTAATGGCGTCGAACACATACTGCAGTGTTTCATTTACATCGGGGATTCTTATCCGTTCAAAATCATTCAGAGTTTTAATAGGCTCCGGAAGAACAGGGCCTTTTGATTCTATGAGTTCCACTTCTAATCCCATTGCCTGTGGCACCACTAAAATATCCGAAAATAAAATAGCTGCATCTACTCCAATTTTATCGACAGGTTGAATAGTGATCTCGCAGGCAAGTTCAGGAACCTGGCAACGTTCAAAGAAGCCATATTTTTCGCGAAGAACCCTGTACTCCGGCAGATATCTCCCTGCCTGGCGCATCATCCATACGGGTGGGCGTTCAGCGGTTTCCCCGCGAAGAACTCTTAATATAAGATCATTTTTCAGTTGGCTCATAATTGATGAGTAATGAGTGATCAATGGTGAATGGAATTTGTTTGAAAATAGTGAATCACCTCATCTAAAACAATTTCCCTGGCAGGCTCACTTGCGACAATTATTTTATTCTTTGAGCCTGCCTTGCCGTCAGGCAGGTAGTTTTTTATTTCATTTGCTGTCGTATTACCAATCGCAAATAAGACCGTTTGTTCATCCAATTGATTGTTTTGAAAAAAACTTTTTACTGCACTTGGGCTAAAAAATAAAATACCATCATATTTTCTTTCAATCGTCTGAGGAGTAGCTATCGTTTGATAAACTATGATCTCATTTACTTCGATATTATTTTTCTTAAGCAGATCAGGCAATTCATTTCTTCGCTGGTCTCCACAAAAGAAAATTACATGATCTGCATTTGCAGTAACGATTACTTCAGCCAATTCTTTTGCGTTATCGGCCATTCCCGCAATTAAATTTTTTCCAAAATAGTTTTCGACCGATTGACGTGTTGCATGACCAATACAAAATATCTTCCAGCCAGGTTTAAGTCCTTCAACTACTGCCGCCACGGCTTCAACTGCAGTTGTGCTTGTAAATACAACCGTTGCTGATAACGTGAACGCCTGCCCGATTTCCTGTTGTACTTTTACTGAGGAAATCGATTCCGTTCTGATAAATGGCAGCACATCTACAGATATGTTCTTTAAAGCTGCATCTCTTATTAATGCATCACCTATTTCGTTTGTGGATAATATAGCTATTTTATTTTGCACCATGGCGAATACGCTCTGCAATTTCCGCTCCTCCTTTTGCTAATAATTCTTCGGCAGCCTGGCTCCCTAAGTGAATTGCATTTTTTAGTTCACCTGATCTTTCAATTTCAATTTTATCACTTCCATCCAACGATAAAATGTTTCCTTTGAAATGAACCCGGTCATTTTGTATCTCAGCCAGGGCGCTGATCGGAGTCGAGCAGCCCCCCAATAATTTTCGCAGAAAATCTCTTTCGATTTTAGTACAGATTTCTGTTCTATCATCATTCAATTTCTTGCAGGCGTTGAATGAATTGTGATCATCTTCTCTGCAAACGGCCACAATCGCTCCCTGTGCCGGGGCCGGCAACATCCAGTCAAGAACAATGCTCGTTTGAGGACGAAGACCAATTCTTTCCAATCCCGCCTGTGCAAAAATTGCGGCGTCCCAATTTTCTTCCTGCAATTTTTTTAATCGTGTATTCACATTTCCTCTCAAATTGTGAATGGTATGATCGGGAAACTTATTTAACCACTGGGCCTTTCTCCGAATGCTGCTGGTTGCAATGTTGAATGAATGATGAGTGGTCAGCGATGTGTATTTTTCCTGCACCTCTTCATTTTTAAAAACGAGCAGATCATTTACCGGTCCTCTTTTTAATACGGATACCTGGACAATCCCTTTTGATAATTGTGTGGGCACATCTTTCAACGAATGTACAGCTACATCAATTTTATTATTCAGCAATGCCGTATCAAGACTTCTTGTAAATATTCCCTGCACGCCGATATCATACAAGGGAGTGATTAAATCAATATCACCTTCACTTTTTATGTATACCAATTCAGATTCAATACCTGCCTTCTTCAACAGTTTTTTTACCTGTGTTGCCTGCCAGATGGCCAATTGACTTTCCCTTGTACCAATCCTGATATTGCCCATTATAGTTGGTTAGTACCCGTGGCAATGAATTCATTAATGGCCTCAATGTAATTACATCCCTTCTGATTCTGTTCCCTCATCTTATAAGCCATGCCATTGATGACCTTTTGAATTTTTTCTTCAGTGTGAGCGGTATTGCTGTATGAAGGTATAAATAATGGGCTGTTATGAATTTCTTTCAACTTTGTCTTTACGGCTTTTAGTACAGGTACATGCTTGCGCATTTCATGCCACTCCATAAATTCAGCAATATGCTCAGCGATAATAGTTTTTGCCTTTGGGACTTCAGCTTCGCGCCTGGCCAATGTTTCATCTTTTAATTTCGAAAGCTCATCAACAGTTACCAGTGTCACATTCGGAAGATGGTGTGCACCTGATTCTACATTATGAGGAATCGAAAGATCAATAATTAATTTATGGCTTTGTTTTTCCAAATGAGATAACAGAATAGTAGGCTCAATTGAATCGGTGGCTACCAGAATGATGTCAGATTGTGAAATGTATTGTTGTAATTCGTTTATCGGGGCATGCTTTAAATTTAATTCCTTCGCCAGTTCTGCAGCCTTTTCCTCGGTACGATTGATAAGCGTAATGTTCTTTGTTTTGAGATAATGTACCAGGTTTTTACATGCACTCTTACCGATCTTTCCTGTGCCGAGCAGAAGAATTTTTTTAGTAGCGGCGGCCTTCACATTTTCACGAATATATTGAATGGCGGCAAATGAAACAGACACAGTGCCATCACTCAATTCTGTTTGATTTTTGATCGCCTTTGATGATTGCAAAACTGTATTAACGAGTCTTTCAAGCGTTACATTGATGCAGTCATGCATCTTTGCAAGTTTTACGGCAGCTTTTAACTGGCCTATAATTTCATAATCACCGAGGATCTGGGAATCCAATCCTGCACTTACATTGAATAAATGCTCAATGGCATCATCCCCGTTTTTTATATAGGCTGATTCAAGGAAGCTTTCTTTACTTCCCGTGGTTTGTTCGCATAATGAATTGACCAGTTGCAGGGGACTGTCTGTGAAACCATAGATCTCTGTACGGTTACAGGTAGAAAGAACAAATACCTCGTTCAGATCATTTGCCAATGCCCTTTCAAAAAGACGGGCGTATTGAACATTTTGAATAGCAAACTGTCCCCTCGTTGCTGCATCGGCTTTTTTGTAGTTGATTCCTGCGATCCAAAACTTTGATATGTCCTTTAAATTATTTGCCTGCATCAGTTGTCGGTGATATAACGAGAGCAAAAATAATTTCGGTAGCCTCAACCACCTAAAAAATCTGTCATTGCTCTGTCATTTTGGAAAATGATTGTTATCAATTGTTTTTATGACGAAACTCAACTGCTATTTTCAATGACTGAAATGTTTTAGTTAAAGGAAAGTAAAAATTTAGAGACCCGATTTTGCATATAACTACATTTGCAAAATTTTAATTGAGATTCATGAAGCGTGGAATTATTCTAATGAACCTTGGTTCGCCAGAATCTACCGAAGTAAAAGATGTGAAGCGGTATCTTAATGAATTTTTAATGGATAAACGGGTGATTGATTATCCCTATTTGTTTCGTTTATTGCTTGTAAAAGGGATTATTGTTCCATTCAGAGCTCCTAAATCTGCTGAAGCGTATAAAACGATCTGGACAAAAGAAGGTTCTCCATTGATCGTTCTTACAAAGGAATTAAAGAAACAGCTTCAGCAACGATTGGATGAACCTGTAGAGATAGCCATGCGTTACGGAAACCCAACGCCTGGTGATGCATATAGTTCTTTGTTACAAAAGATCCCTGCTCTCGAAGAGGTGATTCTAATGCCTCTATACCCTCACTATGCAATGAGCAGTTATGAAACAGCAGTTGAGTACATGAAAGAAGTTCACCGGAAAAATAAATATTCATTCAAATTAACCACAATTGAACCCTATTATAATAATGAGGACTACATAGACGCTTTAGCAGAAACTATAACACCTTATTTGAAGGGGGATTTTGACAAACTTTTGTTCAGCTATCATGGAGTTCCTGAGCGACATATTTTAAAAGGAGATGTTACAGCCAATCATTGCTTAAAAAGCCCTGGCTGCTGCCAGGTTGATTCACCGGCGCATCAATATTGTTACAGGCATCAATGTTTTACAACTACAACACTCGTGACGAAAACGCTTCAAATCCAAAAAGAAAAATTTGAATTGTCATTTCAGTCGAGACTGGGCCGCGACAAATGGCTAACACCCTATACAGCACAACGTTTAAGCGAATTGCCAAATGAAGGAGTAAGAAAATTACTGGTCGTTTGTCCTGCCTTTGTGAGTGATTGCCTGGAAACTCTTGAAGAAATTGCTGAACAGGGCAAGGAAATTTTTTTGCATGCCGGGGGTGAAAGCTTCACCATGATACCCTGTTTGAATACTCACCCGTTGTGGGTAGCTGCGATAGCAAAATGGATAAAGAATAATTAAAAGTAAAAAGGCAAAATTCAAAACCAGAGAACTCCATTTTTTACTTTTTACTTTACATTTTATTATGTATCTCTATATAAAAGCGCTTCATATCATCTTTGTCGTAACCTGGTTTGCTGGTTTGTTTTATATGCCTCGTTTTTTTATTTACAATACCGAAGCCAATGAAAAACCCGGAGCTGAAAAAAATATTTTACAAAACCAGTTTGGAATTATGATGAAGCGTCTTTGGTATGGTATTACCTGGCCTTCTGCCATTCTTACATTGATCCTTGGACCCTGGATATGGTATTTGCTGGGATCGTTTCCCACATGGTTAATGATCAAACTCTGTTTTGTAATTGGCCTGTATGCCTATCATTTTTCTTTACACGCTATTTATAAACAACAAATAAAAGGAGTGTTTAAATATTCCTCGCAGCAACTGCGGATCTGGAATGAAGTGGCGACAATTTTTTTAGCAGCGATTGTGATGCTTGCAGTGGTCAAACAGAACATTAGTGTGGTTTGGGGAATAGCCGGTTTCATTCTTTTTGTTTTCCTGTTAATGAGCGTGGTAAGAGTTTATAAGATATTAAGAAATAAAAAACGTGGGACGTGAGACGTTAAACGTGAAATTTTCATTTCTCACGTCTCACCCTTCACGAAAGATCAGATTGCTTTACTGAACAACGATTGCCCTCTCTGTTGATTTCTTAAAAGATGGAGATCAAAAACACGGCAGATGTTTCGGATAAAATGCAAACCCAGCGTGGTAACAATCACTTCTTTTCTATTCCATTCTACTAATCCATCTGCCTGGAGTTTATTCAATTCGGGAAAACTGAATTTTTCAAGAAGGGGCAGGTCGGTTTGATGAAAATTGGTAGTTCCCCGGCAACTGATATCAAGAATATATTTCCTGAATGAAGCATCTTCTTCAGTCAAAAAGTAACCACGGAACAGGGGCAATTCATTTTTCCCGATCGACTCATAATATTCATGCAGGGCTT
>JBIOGV010000064.1:0-14820 GCA_044448365.1 Chitinophagales bacterium | reverse complement strand
TGTCTTTTATCTTACCACCATTTCTTTCTTTAGCAGTCTCCTTATCTGTTTCATTTTTATCCCTGCCCGGGTCCTGCCTTAAAAGATCCTGGCATCTGCTCAGTTTACCGCGGACGAGTATATTGTCTTTTACCTCCAGCGCCTTTCTGTATTTTTCAATAGCAGCTTTGTAGTTTTTTGAGAAAAATAATTCATCCCCATCCTGTGCTAAACGATTGGACAGGGCATTCGTTTCACATTCAGACGCTTTTCGCCTTAATTCCAGGTCGTCAGGATATTTTTGTAACAGGATACGATATTCATACAATGCTTCTTCAAACCTGCTTTGATTGAATAATATATCTGGTCTTTTCCTTATTTTTTCAAAAGAGAACAGTGGGTTTCTTGCAATGAAAAAATTGGAAGGGGGAATATTCAATTCGTTTTTGTAAATGGGATGAGGAAAATTCTTTTCAGCCAGGTGATCTTTTGAATATTCATAAAGATCATCGAGAGCGATCATTTCATTGCTATTTTCAATTCCTTCATTTAAAGCGTGTAACAAAACTCCTGTAAAATAGGTGTTGCGACTGTTTTTTTCAAAATAGGAGACTTCATCGCCGGGTGATGAAGCTAAAACATAGCTTCCTTTTACATCAATTTTCTGCAGCATATCATTTTCACCCTGTGTGGCAATTCCGCTGTGGCAGGCATCGAGTATCAGAATTTTTTGCTTCGCAGTAGCATTGCGAAGAACGACATTACTGATAAAATCAAAATCAATCCCGCCAAGCAGGTAATCGTCAATTTTTTTACTGTTTTTCGCTACGAGATACAATTTCTTTACATCCGTGCGATGCCCATGACCTGCAAAATAAATGATCAGTGTTTCTGTATCGGGTATCCTGCTTTGCTGTAAAAGGACCTCTTCTATTTCGGTATTTGTTTTATTGAATGCCACAACAATATTTTCCGCAGATAAACCAACATGCAGTTTGTCGCTAAGCAAATGATAGAAATCTTCCAGATTACCTTTTACAGGAGGTATGGCACTAAACCCCCCGTCAAATTCAGAATTACCGATCAATACAGCTCTTGTGTGATCTATATCAATAGCATATTTCAGATTTTCAAAAACTTCAGACCTGCCTTTGTTGTCTTCAAGGAAATGAATTCTTGTTCCTTCATCTTTCAAAGTAGAGAGTACTTCTAACTTTCCATGTTTTTTTGATTCAAGCCACTTATTAATCTTTGGTTTCAGCATTTTGCCATAGACTTCACTGGCAGAATGTTCAACAATAGCCTTAACGACACCTATAATAATTGGTTCTACCAGGCCAATTGTCATTTCACCTTGTTGTGGCGCTTGTTCCTTTATGTGAATTTGCACTCCATCCCCGTACTGCTGCAGAAGATTGCGAAGTTCGTAAACATCATTGCGGGCATTATCAGACCGTATCTCGATTTCAAGCTGCATAGCTGTAAATTTATACAGCATCCAAGGGGGCAGGAAATACAGGAAGTTAAAGAAAATAAATGACCTTAATTAATTCAATTCAGGATATAATGGAAATTGTTTCATCCATTTTTTTACTTCTTCGCTTACACATTGGATCGTTTTTTCATCCTTGAGATTCATCAGCACACGGTCAACCATTTCCACTATGGTTTCCATATCTTTTTCTTTCATTCCCCTCGTGGTAATGGCTGGTACGCCAATGCGAATACCTGAAGTAACGAATGGACTTTTATCATCAAACGGTACAGCATTTTTATTTAGAGTGATATGTGCCTTATCCAGGGTTTCCTGCGCTTTTTTACCTGTGATATTTTTATTGCGAAGATCGATCAGCATTAAATGATTGTCTGTTCCACCGCTGATGATATGATAACCGCGATCAACAAATGCTTTTGCCATGGATTGTGCATTTTGTTGCATTTGTTTTGCATAATCAGTGAATTCATCCGTCAATAATTCTCCAAAGGCGATCGCCTTGGATGCAATAATGTGTTCCAGTGGTCCGCCCTGGATGCCGGGAAATACTGCCATATCGATCAGGTGACTCATCATTCGGATATTTCCTTTCGGATCTCTTACTCCAAAAGGATTTTCAAAATCTTTTCCCATTAAAATGATTCCGCCTCTTGGTCCGCGTAATGTTTTATGTGTGGTGGATGTAACAAAATGACAATCTTCGAATGGAGATCTCAATAAACCCTTTGCAATCAGCCCTGCCGGGTGTGCAATATCTGCCATCACAAATGCATTGAGTTCACCTGCGATCGCCCTGATCTTTGCATAATCCCAGTCACGGCTGTATGCCGAAGCCCCGCAAATAATTAATTTAGGCTGTTCCCTTAATGCGATCTCCTCCATTTGTCCATAGTCCACAAACCCTTCTTTGGTTACTTCATATGAAACTGCCTGGTATAATTTTCCACTAAAATTTACAGGAGAACCATGTGTAAGATGACCACCCATGCTCAAATCAAGTCCCAAAATTTTATCGCCGGGTTTTAATATCGCCATCATAACGGCAGCATTTGCCTGTGCACCACTATGCGGCTGTACATTTGCATATTCACAATTAAAGGCTTTTTTAATACGGTCAATGGCCAGTTGTTCGGTTTCGTCAACAATTTCGCAGCCTCCATAATAACGTCGGCCGGGATAACCCTCAGCATATTTGTTGGTCATTACATTTCCCATAGCCTGAAGCGTTTGAAGGGAAACAAAATTTTCCGAAGCAATGAGCTCAATGCCATTGCGCTGGCGTTCCAGTTCTCTTCGAATGAGATCAAAAACCTGTAAGTCTTTTTGCATGCAGCTTTAAAAAATTTATTGTTGAATAGAATTACCAGAAGTATAAGAGTGCGACGCAAGGAACGATTAATCAAATTAATGTTGCCGGTTACACAATTATAATTTCGCAAAAATAAGTCAGTCGCAGTTGTAATTGCGAATTATCGAATATGTTTTTGTTGAGTCAAATTTCATTACTTTCATGTGAGATTAGAATTCAAAAAAGCAAGAATGAAGGCAATCATTCCGGTAGCAGGCGCAGGAACCAAGCTTCGACCTCATACTTATACGCAACCCAAGGCTTTGATCCCGCTTGCCGGCAAAACGGTTCTGAGTATTATTGTTGATCAACTTTATGGAGCTGGCATCACAGAGTTTATTTTTATTGTAGGTTATCTTGGCGATAAGATCCAGGATTATATCCGTCAAAAATATCCACAGGTCACCGCACATTTTGTTCACCAGACTGACAGGCAGGGAATTGGTCATGCAGTGCGCCTTACACGCAGTATTGTAAATGGTGAGGAAGTATTCGTGGTATTGGGAGATACGATTTGCGAATATGATGTGCAGGAGGTCATCAATAGTCCTTCCTCTATGCTGGGAGTGAAAAAAGTGGATGATCCACGTGATTTTGGTGTGGCTGAGATCAATGAAGATGGTTTTATTGAGCACGTAGTGGAGAAACCACATATTCCCAAGAGCAATATGGCATTGGTGGGTCTTTATAAAATAAAGGAAAGTGACCAGATGTTCCAATGCCTGGAAACTAACATCAGGCAGGGTCTGCGGAGTCATGGTGAATACAGCATTACCGATGCACTTGATTGCATGATAAAGGCCGGTGTACAGTTCAAAGCATTTAAAGTAGAGAATTGGTTTGATTGCGGCCGGAAAGAAACTTTGTTGGAATCCAACGCCACCTTGCTGAAGAAATTCGGAGGCAAGATCGAAGACGGTCTTCATTTTGAAAACACAGTTGTTATTCAGCCTGTAAGTATTGCAGCCGGTTGCGATATAAAGAATTCGATCATTGGACCGAACGTGGCGATCGGAGAGAATACCAGCATTGATTATTCCATCATAAAAAATTCCATCATTGGTTCCTACTCTAATCTTTTTGATATTGTACTGGAAGCCTCACTGATCGGCAGCGATAGTGAAATAAAAGGAGAAACAAGAACGCTGAATATTGGTGATAATACGGATATTGACCTGGGATAAGCCCCCTGTCCCCCTAAGGGGGAACTTTGGTCGAAACTTTTTCTTTTCTTAATTTTTGATGAAATTTTTTATTTCTTCAGCTCAGGAGCTGCTATTCACCTTTGCTCCTTGACACACCTGGACTTTTAATCCTTTTTTTATCTGTGAAAGTTATAATAACCGGAACGTGATCACTGTAATTGATCCAGGAATCATAATCGCCGATCTCAACTGATTTTAAATGTGGAAGCATGTCTATGGAAGCAAAGCAATAATCAATGTGGTAGGGTTTGTCTTTGTGCCGGTACATGTAGAGAGTCGGATGTTGCTCCTTTCCTTGTATTTGATTAAAATGTTTGTGGTAAACACTGTAAATACCTTTTGACTCTAAACGTTCAACTACTGCGGAATGATTTCCTTTACGTCGTGGTCTGTCCCAAATAGTATTGCTGTTAAAATCTCCTATCAATATTGTTTGTTTATTTTTAATTATCTCGTCATAATATTTAATGGCCTTCCAGATCTGTGTTATATATTGGCCGTCCGGGTCTTTTGGATTATTCGCCCAAATCGCAAAGAGATTGAGATGGGAGTGCCCATCTGTAATCGCAACGGGAATGATCAGTTTAAAACTATTATTATAAACATCAAGAGCTTTCAGCCTGAAATTGCTATAAGAAAATATCCCGAGCCCCTTGTTTTTATTTTGACCAAACCATAAACTATCTTTTGGTTTTGGTATCGAATTGCTGAAAATAAGTTTGTCAAAATGCTCACACTCCTGGACAATCAGAATGTCTGGCTTATATGTTAAAACGGAATCAGCCTTTTTTCTAAAAGCCATATTGCAATTCCAGGTAATGATTTTCAGATTCATTGTTATATGAAAATTAATAAAATCCATCCCAACAGCATAAGCTTTCCGGAATATTAAAATGCCCGACCAATTTCTAACTCATAACTCTGAACTCCTAACTCATAACCCGCCTCCGTATCTTTATCATTGACTAACGACTTCTGACCAATGACTTTCTCCAACCGGATCACTAAACTTTTTGAGATTGATTTCCCTATTGTGCAGGCCGGAATGATCTGGGCAAGCGGCTGGCGGTTGGCAAGTGCAGTGAGCAATGCCGGCGGCCTCGGATTAATTGGCAGTGGATCGATGTATCCTGACGTCTTAAGAGAACACATACAGAAATGTAAATCCGCAACCAACCGTTCCTTTGGAGTAAACGTTCCCTTGTTATATCCTGATATTGATAAGCATATCCAGATTTGCATTGAAGAGGGAGTAAAAATTGTTTTTACTTCTGCCGGCAACCCCAAAACATGGACAGGCATTCTAAAAGAAAAAGGGATTATCGTTGTTCACGTAATAAGCAGCAGCAAGTTTGCAAAAAAAGCAGAAGAAGCAGGTTGTGATGCGGTAGTAGCAGAAGGTTTTGAAGCCGGCGGGCATAATGGACGGGAAGAAACAACAACAATGGTGTTGATACCGGCAGTGGTAAATGCTGCAAAAATTCCGGTGATAGCAGCAGGAGGTATCATAACGGGAAGACAAATACTGGCAGCCATGGTAATGGGAGCGGAAGGCGCACAATTGGGCAGCCGGTTTGTGGCAAGCGATGAAGCTTCATCGCATATTGAATTTAAAAAAGCAGTGATTCATTCGAATGAAGGTGACACGGTACTAACCATGAAGCAGCTAACGCCTGTAAGGATGATGAAGAATCAATTTTTTAATGAAGTGTCACAGGCAGAATTAAGAGGGGCAACAGTTGATGAATTAAAAACGATATTAGGAAGAGCGAGAGCAAAAAAAGGAATGTTTGAGGGAAACCTTGATGAAGGTGAACTGGAAATTGGACAAGGCAGCGCGTTAATACGGGATATATTACCAGCGGCGGAAATCGTAAAAAACCTTTGGAAAGAATTTGAAGAAGGGCTAAATAATCCGATAAAAAAAACTTAGATTTGTTTACCCACACCAGGCAGAGAAGAGATAAAGATTGTTTTATTAAAAAATGATTCACATGAAGCCGAAAACCTTATTGCTGATCTCCTCTTTTATTTTGGGGTCGTTTATTGCAAAGGCCAATGGAAATGATCCGGGTAAAAAGGAAGATATTATGGGAAACGTTATAAGCGCGGAAGGTAAGAAACCATTAAAAGACGTTAGTGTTACGGCCTATCTTTCTTCAAAAAAGGAAAAGGTAGTCATTACAAACGGGAGCGGTGCCTTTGCTTTTGATGATCTGAAGCCGGGCCTTTACAAATTTGTTTTTGAGAAAGATGGATTTAAAAAAGTTGTAAAAGAAAAAATTTGTATAAAGGTTGATGAAGGCTTCCAGATGGATATTGAAATGCTGCAGGATAATGCTGCTGATGTAATGCCTTCGCCCTCGCACTTTTTATACAATTAGGCCCCTCTAAATCTCCCCTAAGGGAAGACTTGCCGACACTCCAATCCTCATTACAGAGGATTTTTATTTTACAGTAAAATATTGCTGATCATTATCGTAGCTAATCCGGGAACAAATTGTTTCTTCTCAAATGAAGAATGGATAGGCTTATTGAAATTGGGATGTGAATATCACATCCCAATTTTTTTGATTGTGCTTTAACAAAGAAATTCCATTGGTTATCCATGAACCTTGATATTTCTTTTCTTTGAAGATATCCCATGCTTCCTGAAATGTTTTTTTATGTAAATCTCTTGTGGCGATGGTTACATGAGGATGAAAAGGACGATCTTCCTGTATAAAAGGAAACTGGTTACTGACGATTAAAAAATCCTGTAATTGTAAATAAAGTCTTTGTAAGGATTCGTTAGGCGTAACATCGATATAAATAACTTTTGGTTTGAAGGCTGAGAAATTTTTTAGATTTATTTCAAACGAAATTTGTTTTTGTGAAAAGCCCGTGATCACATTTTCCAATTCATTTTCCAGCGTATTTGCCATCCAGAATGGAGGAATCAGGGTTATATGTGCAGGAGAGCGAAGGGCAACCAGGCAATCAAACCGCTCTTTCATCAGTTGTTTCCATTTCAAAACTTCGTCATTGATTTCTTTGGGTGCAACAAGAGCAATGAAATACATATTGATCATGCCATAAAATTAAGCCGTCTCGCCTTAGGCGAGACGACTCCGCTTTTCATGGCTTAGCGTCTTAGGAATTTATGGCTGGCAAGACCTGTCCCGACAAGTCGGGACTACTGATTAGCGATTGTTGTTAACTATATTAAACCATCTTTGTCATTGTCTATGCTGAAGTCATCATCCGATTTTTTGATGGTGAAGGTTTTGTGCTTTTCAAGGAAACTACGGTATTTATCATATACTTCAACCGGTTGCTTTTTGCCATTTATGATCAATTCTCCATTTTTATGTTCAATGGTATAGCCTTCTTTTTTATTGATCAGTCCATCTTGTTCCAGGCCATCTACAAAACTTTTGTATTCTTTCATCTCACCCTTCGCCTTTTCAATTTCACCCTTTGCCTTCTTCATCTCTTTTTCAATCTTCGGCTGCAGATCTTTCATTTCAATCTTAAGATCTTTCATCTGTTCATCCAGCTTGCTCATATCAATTTTCTTCACTTCTTCCATCTCTTTTTTTATCTCTTCATTTATTTTTACCATATCCACTTTAGCAAGGGATTCATTTATTTCCTTTTCGATTTTTTCTGCATCAATTTCCTTTGCGGCCTTTTCCACTTCAGCTTTAACCTTTTCCATGTCCACTTCTTTCATCGCTTTGTCCACTTCGGCATTGATCTTTTCCATATCTACTTCTTTGATCGCCTTGTCCACATCCATCTTTATTTTTTCCATATCGATGTTTTTCAGGGCCTCCTGTATCTCTTCCTTTACTTTATCCATGTTCAGCTTTATTTCTGCATTATCCAGGTCATCGATAGCTTCGTCCAGGTCACGCACTTTTTTATCAGTCTTAACCTTAGGAGTATTGGGCGTAGTGTCATTGGCGTTTTGTTCTGCTCTTTTTGGTTGTTGTGATTGTTTTTGCCCTCCCCAGGCGATCAATACTATGGAAAAACAAGCTACGAGTGCAATGGGCAGGAAATACTTTTTTGCGAAAGGTTTTGAGTTCATAAAATTCAATTTTAATAAGCCTTGCGGCAAATGATAAATTTTTAATCCGGGAAGTACTTCATATCAAATATACGATTGTTTTCGTATTTTGTTACATAATTTTTTATTTACGGAGAATTTTAACAAACTCCGGTCATGCTGCCATGAAAACGGAACGCAAAAGTGAGTGACACAAGAGGCGATGCTATGAAAAACCATCGCTGGCTACACTATGAAGATCTTCTTATCCATTTGATCATTTCTTTCCAGGTTGCCCGTTTGCCATATAACAAAATCCCTGTCCGGTAAATCTTTCCGGCAAACCATGTCGTCAAAATGAAACCAGCGACCAATAAAGCCATTGATAAAAATAATTGCCACCAGGGAACAACTTCGGGAACGCCATTGGCGATGCGTCCCATCATGACGATCGGTGAGGTAAATGGGATCATGCTTGCCCAAAAAGCAGTTGAGCCATTGGGATGACTGATGGTAGCACTCAGAATAATAAAAGAAAGAATGATGGGCATAGTGATGGGCAACATTAATGATTGTGCTTCCTGGGGATCTTCATTTACTACACTGCCTACTGCAGCAAATAATGCGGCATAAAATAAATAACCGCCTAAAAAATAAAACAAAAAACAGGCGATTATTAAAGGCCAGTTAGCGCCGCCGGCAATTTTAGACATAATGCCTGATGCCATATTTGCATTTTGAACCATGCCGGGACTATTTTGTAAGTTCTGCACATGATGTATGGCGTCCCCGGGTAAAAATAGCGGTAAGGCACTAAAAAGAATAAAGATCAGGATGATCCACATCAGAAATTGTGTTAAGCCAACCGCTGCAATGCCAATGATCTTCCCCATCATCAATTGAAATGGCTTTACCGATGAAACAATGACTTCGGCAATGCGATTCATTTTTTCTTCCATGACGCCCCGCATGACCATCGCACCAAATATGAACATCGTAATATAAATGAGTAACCCGCTTCCATAGCCTATTCCATAAGCAAGTCCCGCATTGGCTTCTTTTTCCTTTCCCTCTTTATCAACTACGGTATTGTTCAGATGAATCGCATTGTTTGAAACCGTGGAAACAGAATCAATGATCGACCTGTTGATGCCTTTTTGTTCAAGCAGGTTATTCTCATAAGCTTTGTTTAAACGATTATCAACATCACCCATTGATTCAAGCCCGATCTGTTTCCGGGAAATGATCGTATAGTTTTTTTCTGTTGATGAATCGCGATTTGGTCTTAGAAACGCTGTATAGCCTTTTTCATCAAAATTGTTTTGGTCCACTGTCGGGTCATAGACAAACCTTACGACAGAAGAATCGGTTTGCAATGATGATCTTAAAAAGCTGTCGTTTGGCACTGCTATTTTCATTGCCTCATCCGGTTTGGCAGCCAGGTAAACGGATAATACAATAAAAAGTATCATTATAATGGGAAAAAGAAACGTGGAAATAATAAAGGCTCTTCTTTTTACTCTCGTTAAATATTCTCTTTTTATAATGATGAAGATCTTGTTCATGATTAAGGTTTATGATAAACGATTATGCTTCAATTTTTTCAAATCTCCTGGAAACAGAGGTCCCTTCGACCAGCTTGATGAAAATATCGTTCAGTGAAGGAAGTATCTCATTGAATGAATGCACTTCAGCATCTTGCTGAATGAAATATTTTAAAACATCCGTTGGCTTGTTCCCTTCTTTTATCCTTACAACATAAGATCCATCTTTTTTTCCAATCACTTCGAATATTGAGTTGCCATTTAAAGAAGGGTCCTGGTCAAAGCCAATGCTGAAAAGGTTTTCCTTAAAATCCTGTTTTATTTTTTTAACGGATCCGTCCAGGATCTTTTTCCCTTTATTGATCAGGACGATATGATCGCAGATCTCTTCCACCTGTTCCATTCTATGCGTACTGAAAATAATGGTCGCACCCCGCTGAGCCAGTTCATAAATTTCATCTTTGATGATGTTGCTATTGACAGGATCAAGCCCGCTGAAGGGTTCATCAAGAATGATCAGCCTGGGTTCATGCAACACCGTCGTTACAAATTGAAGTTTTTGTGACATTCCCTTTGAGAGGTCCTCCACTTTTTTATTCCACCAGCTCTGCATTTCAAGTTTTACAAACCATTCTTTTATTTTTTCCATCGCATGCCTGCGGTCAAGGCCTTTTAATTGCGCCAGGTACAAAGCCTGTTCGCCAATCTTCATTTTTTTGTACAGCCCCCTTTCCTCGGGCATATATCCAATATTGATCGTATCATTTACCGGGTCAAATTTTTTCCCATCAAAAATGATCTCACCCTCATCAGGAAAAAATATTCCGGTGATCATCCGGATCAATGTTGTTTTTCCTGCCCCGTTTGGGCCCAGCAATCCGAAAATGCTGCCTTTTTCAATTGAAAAGCTGATATCATCAACAGCTTTTTGAGTGGCAAAATATTTTTTTAGATTTCTCAGCTCAGAAATTACCATAATAGAATTTTATCAGGTCAAATATAAAGACATTCAATGGTGATCACCCAGTAAGCACTCATTTAATAGTTATTAAAGTAAAAGGAAACCGGGAAAACATCAATGTATTTCGTGAATGGCAAAATTTAAGGAGCGAACATAAGCGATTACGGCTAATATTAAAATAATAATGAGGTTAAACTTATCTTGCTATTTTTGATGCCTTCATATGCCGCTGTTCAAATTAACCATTATAACAATAAAAAAAATCATTTTCCTTTTTTCTGTTTTTTGTCTGCCAGTATGTTCTTTTGGTTGGGGCGTACTGGGTCACCGGGTTATCGGGCAAATTGCGGATAGTTACCTGACACCGAAGGCCCGTTCGGAAATTCAAAAAATATTGGGCAATGAAACGATTGCTATCGCGGGTAATTGGGCCGATTTTATAAAATCTGATTCTGCCTATAGCTATATTTCCAGCTGGCATTATATTGACTTTGACCCGGGATTGACAAAAGAGCAACTACTGACTTATCTTTCAAAAGATACCGCAACGGATATTTATACAAAGATGAATTTCCTGATCGGCGAGCTAAAAAATAAACAATTATCAATGGATAAAAGGCGGATGGATCTAAAACTTTTGATCCATTTTGTCGGAGATGTTCATCAGCCTCTTCATGTCGGGCATCGTGAAGATATGGGCGGAAATAAAATAAAATTATCATGGTTCAATACATCAACAAATCTACATGCTGTTTGGGATGACCAACTGATAAATTTCCAGCAACTCAGTTATACTGAATATACCAATGCCATTAATCATACGACAGTAAAACAAAGACTTGCCTGGCAAAAGCAACCGATAAGCGAATGGATAACCGAATCATACCAGATCGCTGAACAATTGTACAGCGAAATAAAGCAACCGGATCCTAAATTAAGTTACCGCTATAATTACGATCATATACAACTGCTTAATGAACGATTAATAAAAGCCGGCGTTCGCCTGGCGGGATTGCTGAATCAATTGTTTGGGTAATTTTCCTGATTTTTTAAGACGAATAGACGAGTGCAATTTTTTCGGCCACCTTTTCTCCATCCATGGCTGCACTAACGATTCCACCTGCATAACCAGCTCCCTCGCCACAAGGATATAAATTCTTTATTTGTGTATGCTGAAAGGTTTCTGGTTCCCTTGGAATTCGAACAGGAGACGAAGTTCTGGATTCTGTGGCGACAACGATCGCGTCATTTGTGAAATATCCTTTCATCTTCTTTCCAAATTCTTTAAAGGACTGCTGAAGATTTTTATAAACAAATGGTGGCAACACTTCTCTTAATCCTGAACTTTGAACTCCGGGCAGATACGAGCAACCGGGTAAAGTTGAGGAAATTTTGTTTTCACAAAAATCAACCAAACGCTGTGCAGGCGCACAAAATTTCCCGCCACCCGTGTTAAATGCTTTTCTTTCGACATATTGCTGGAAATACATCATTCCGAGTGGAGAGATCAAAACGTTTTTAGGTACCTCATTGATTTCCTCAAAATCTCTCAAATCTTTCAAATCACGGTTCTCGATTTGCACAACAATGCCACTATTTGCATAAGGGTTATTTCTCTTTGAGGGTGACCATCCGTTTACTACTAATTCATTCTGGCTGGTAGAAGCAGGTGCAATGATCCCCCCGGGACACATACAAAACGAAAAGACCCCAACATTGTGAACCTGCTGCACTAAACTATAAGAAGCGGGAGGTAAAAAGGGATCGCAGGCTCCTGCTCTGCAATGGTACTGAATGCTATTGATCAATTCCTGCCGATGTTCTACACGAACACCCAGGGCAAATGGCCTGGATTCCAGGTTGATTTTCTTATTATACAGTAGATGAAATATGTCCCTTGCTGAATGACCCGTTGCAAGGATTACTGCATCTCCTTCAAAAATAGTTCCATCTGACGTTTTTACTCCGGAAATTTTTTGATTTTTGATAACCAGGTCAATAACTTTTTTTTCAAACCAAAATTCCCCGCCGGTTTCAATGATCTTCTTCCTGATTGCAGTAACAATATGCGGTAATTTGTTGGTACCGATGTGAGGATGCGATTCATACATTATAGTTTCATCGGCTCCAAAATGAAAAAATAAATTCAAAACCCGGTTCACATCACCACGTTTGGTACTGCGGGTATATAATTTACCGTCACTGTAAGCACCCGCACCTCCTTCACCAAAACAATAATTACTCTCCGGGTTCATGATTCCTTCTTTATTTAGCAAAGCGAGATCACGTCGCCTTGCTCTGACATCTTTACCTCTTTCAAGAATAATCGGTCTTATTCCATATTCAATTAACCGCAGGGCAGCAAACAGACCGGCAGGACCCGCGCCAATTATGACTACCTTACGATTGGCAGTACGTACATCATTATAATGGAAAGACAGTTTTTTTCTTTTTTGCCAGGGTTCGTCTATAAAAGCGAGGATGGAAAGATTGACCCAGGGATGCTTTCCTCTTGCATCAATTGATTTTTTCAGGATATGATAACCGCTGACATTTGTTGATTTTATTGCTGAGGTTTGGGCAATATAATTTTTTATAGTGCTATCATTCAATGCTTCTGCAGGAAGCAATTTGAGACTGAACGTTTTTTGCATGGTCAGGTTTTTATCCTGAAATCAATGTAAAGGTGAGAATAAAATTTACAGCCATCTTCAATTAATATTTTAATTACCGGCCAAATATTTTTTTTGATCATTTATTTTTTTGGAATTAGGTACAATCATTTAAAAATTTGATTATCTTCAAACAACTGACGCGCTGTTTTTCCCTGTATTTAAAAATCCTATCCATTCCGAAGATTATAGTGTGAATTTTATCGGGAGGCCCTTTTGAATCAAATTGATCCTTCTGAGGTGAGGTTTTTGTCTTTTTTAATTTTCAAAAAAGAAGCTAAGATTTATTTTTTTTGAAAAAAGATCCACGAGAATGCATGATATTTTTTTTCTGAAAAACAAGTTGATAAAAATTTTTTTTTGGAACAGATTTTATAGATATTCGTCCCCCGTGAAATTTTTTTCAACCCAGTGTGAAAAGAAAATTTTTGGAAAACTGCGGAATATTCTTTACTCAATATAAACTGCTTACTTACTAATGGATAAGACTGCGGAAAAAGTTTGGACAAATTGCTTGAAGATCATCAAAGATATTGTTGAATGGCAGCATTACAAAACCTGGTTCGAACCGATTCAACCAGTTTCTTTAAAAAACAATGTTTTAGTTATCCAGGTTCCAAGCCAATTCTTCTTTGAATATTTGGAAGAGCATTATGTAAATTTATTAGCCAAGACCTTAAAAAGGGAGATGGGAAAAGAGGCCCGGCTTGAATACCGCATTATGGTTGACAGCGGTAATGCCGGCAACAAGCCTGTAACCATGGATGTTCCCGGGCAGGGATTTAAAACCTTTTCAAACAACGAAATGGACTTTCCTTTAGTGATCAGCAACCCTGTAAAAAATCCTTTTGTAATTCCAGGGCTCAAAAAAATGCAGATAGATCCCCAGTTAAATCCCATTTATACGTTCGAAGCATTTATTGAAGGTGATTGTAATCGTGTCGCCCGCCGCGCCGGAAAAACGGTGGCTGAAAAGCCCGGCGCCAATTCGTTCAACCCATTGGTTATTTATGGCGGCGTAGGGCTGGGAAAAACCCACTTGGCGCAGGCAATCGGCAATGATATAAAAAGAAATCATTTGAACAGGGTTGTTCTTTATGTAAGCTCTGAGAAATTTATCAATCAGTTCATGGATCACAGCCGTAACAATGCGATTAATGATTTTATTCATTTCTACCAGCTGATCGATGTGCTGATCATTGATGATGTACAATTTTTCAATAAGGCCGAAAAATCACAGGACGCATTGTTTGCCATTTTTAATCATTTGCATCAGTCAGGGAAGCAGTTAGTGCTCACTTCTGACAAATCGCCCAAAGACCTGGAAGGGGTGCAGGAACGATTGTTAAGCCGTTTTCGCTGGGGTTTGAGTGCCGATCTTCAAATTCCGGATTACGAAACAAGAATTGAAATATTGGAACGAAAAATGAAGAATGATGGATTGGAAATGCCCAAAGAAGTTGTGAAATATATCGCTTATAATATCAATAGTAATGTACGGGAACTGGAAGGTGCTTTAATATCTTTGTTGGCACAATCTTCGCTGAACAGGAGAGAAATCGATCTAGATTTAGCGAAAAAAG